>JANYCL010000044.1 GCA_025360355.1 Sphingobacteriaceae bacterium | reverse complement strand
TCATAAATAACTTCATTTAAAATGGTTTCACTGGTAAATTCGATCGGCTGTACAGCTTGAACGATAACGGTTTCGCATGGGGATCCGTCGCCGCGTTTATCGGTTGTAACCGTAACCGAGGAGAAAGTGCCGTAACCGCCTTCTTTTATCAGTTTATATAAATTCAAATTTTGAGAAAATTCTCCGCAACGGCTATTCATGTAAACAACATCTTTACCAAAATAACGACCGGCAATGATCCAAACATAAACGAATTGATAACGGAAAGTTCCGTCTTTCATTTTTATTGCAACATCTACTCTGAAAATTCCCGGAGAAACTTCTTCTACTTTGTAATTCCAACGTGTTGCAATGTTGGTTATCGTTACTTTTAAATCCATAATTTTTCTAGTTTTTTTAATTAATAAGACTGTAAAAATAAAAAAACAAGAAATAAACAACGTAATGGTTAATAAATAGTTAAAAACTTTAAAAACAGCCCTTATTTTCGCTATATTTATGCTTTGTTTATACCTATGGAATACAATACAGAAAGACCGAAAATGATCATTCCCGAATACGGGCGTAATGTGCAAGGCATGATAGGATATTGCATCACTCTCAAAGACAAAGAAGAGAGGAATTTGTGTGCAAAAGCGATCATTCAGGTAATGGGGCAGCTTAATCCGCATTTGCGCGATGTGGCTGATTTTACCCATAAATTATGGGATCATTTGTTTATTATTTCTGATTTTAAATTAGATGTTGATTCTCCATATCCGAAACCAACTCCTGAAACATTTAAAGAAAAACCCTCAAGATTAACTTATCCTTCAGGCAAAATTAAATTTAAACATTACGGAAAAACTATCGAAGCTATTATTAAAAAAGCAAAAGTGCTTAAAGATGGTCCGGAGAAAGACGAGCTTACACGATTGATAGCAAATCATTTAAAAAAATCTTATATCAATTGGAATAAAGATTTTATTACGGATGATGTGATCTTTAAAAATTTAACTGACCTATCTGATGGCGAATTAAAAATTGATGAAACAGTTCCATTAAGTTCTCATTCGGAATTAGTGAAAAGCAACATAAGCAGCTCTAGTAATAAACCACGTCACAAATTCCAAAACAACAAACACAAACACGGTAAACATAATCATAAACGAAAACACTAAAATAAACTTGTACTAAAAATATGGCGATTTTTGAAGTAACAGGCGGCAGACAACTAAAAGGAGACATAACACCCCAAGGCGCAAAAAACGAAGCTTTGCAAATCATTTGCGCTGTTTTACTTACCACTGAAAAAGTAACGATCAGCAATATTCCTGATATTGTTGATATTAATAAACTAATTGATCTATTGCGCGACCTTGGCGTGAAGGTTGAAAAAACAGGTCATGAAGAATTTACATTTCAATCAGACAACGTACAAGTTGATTATTTAGTTTCACCTGAATTTAAAAAGAAAGGCGGAGGATTAAGAGGATCAGTAATGATCATTGGTCCAATGTTAGCTCGATTTGGTCGCGCTTACATGCCGAAACCCGGAGGAGATAAAATCGGAAGAAGGCGAATGGATACGCACTTTATCGGTTTCGAAAACCTTGGAGCGAAATTTGATTATGATACAGAACACGAAGTTTTTAAAGTAGAAGCAAAAAAACTGAAAGGTTGTTACATGTTATTGGATGAAGCATCTGTAACAGGAACAGCAAATATTGTGATGGCTGCGGTTTTAGCCGAAGGCACAACAACTATTTACAACGCCGCTTGCGAACCATACATTCAGCAACTGTGTAAAATGTTAGTGAGCATGGGCGCAAAAATAAACGGCATTGGTTCAAATATGCTGATTGTTGAGGGCGTGAGTTCTTTAAGCGGAACAAAACACAGATTGTTACCGGATATGATCGAGATCGGTTCGTTCATTGGTTTAGCAGCCATGACGCAATCAGAAATAACAATAAAAAATGTTTCTTACGATAATTTAGGATGCATACCACGCGTGTTTTCAAGATTAGGAATACAAATGGAGCGGAGGGGTGACGACATTTATATTCCATCTCAAAAAAATTATGAGATCGATACATTCATTGATGGTTCTATCTTAACTGTTGCGGATGCAATTTGGCCTGGATTCACTCCGGATCTATTGAGTATTGTTTTAGTTACAGCAACACAAGCCCGCGGAAATATTTTAGTGCATCAGAAAATGTTTGAGAGCAGATTGTTTTTCGTGGATAAATTAATTGACATGGGCGCACAAATTATTTTGTGTGATCCTCACCGCGCAACTGTAATTGGGTTAGATAAAAAAGTCCAGCTAAAAGCGATCCACATGGCATCGCCTGATATCAGAGCAGGTGTATCGTTATTGATAGCGGCCATGAGCGCAAAAGGCAAGAGCACTATTTTTAATATTAATCAGATCGATCGTGGTTATCAGAATATAGATGGACGGTTAAATGCAATTGGAGCTGAAATAATCAGAAAATAAAAATGAAAATAAATAAATACAATTTTTTGATCTTGGTATTTTGCTTTATTGTTGTTTCAATAAATGCACAGGATAAAAAATCTAAAAAACATAAAAAAGAAGCAGCGCTTGTTGAGGCAACGCCGGCAGTTTTAGTTGTTGAAGGCTTAAATCTCGGCAACAAAGCGCCTGAAATTGAAATGACTGATCCTTCAGGACAAATAATAAAACTTTCTTCACTTAAAGGAAAAATTGTTCTTGTAGATTTTTGGGCAAGCTGGTGTCGTCCGTGTAGACTGGAAAATCCTGCTGTTGTTGAAGCTTGGGGAAAATATAAAGAACAAAAATTAAAGAATGGAAATGGTTTTACAATTTACAGTGTATCACTTGATCAGAATAAAGAAGCCTGGCAGTCGGGGATAAATGCTGATGGACTTGTTTGGCCAAGTCATGTAAGCGACCTCACGGGATGGAATAATGCTGCTGCAGTAAAATATGGAGTAGGAGGAATACCAACTAACTTTTTAATTGATGGTGATGGTATTATTATAGGGAAATCTTTAAGAGGAGCAGATCTGGAAAAAGCACTTGAAAATCTTGTAGTGAAAAATTAAATGAACAAACGTTTTTATAAAATACTTTTTTTAGTGTTATTCAGCTGCACAGTTGTGGCACAAAATTGCACATTAAAAAGTGGTTCCAAAGCCGGTGCAATTGTTTTAATGAATAATCAAAACACATTGCAAAGCTTAACTTTTCCGTATTTTAATAAATTAGTGCTTGTGCATTTTTGGTCATCAAGTGTTGCTAAATCAAAATTATTTATTCCAAGGGCAATTGATCTACAAGAACGTTATAGCGCTTCTGCTTATCGCAACGCGGAAGGTTTTGAAGTTATTACGGTAGCAGTACAAAGTGATAAAACAGCATGGAAGCAGGATCTTTTAGATATGAAGATGAATAATACTATGAACTTAATTGCGATCAAAGGATATAATGATATGTCGGTTTGCAATTTTAAGATCACACAACTTCCTGTAAATTTACTCATCGATGAAGCTGGTTCTGTTATTTTGATCAACCCAACCCAACTGGAAATAGAAGAAGTTTTAGATGCAAAGAAAAATGCGCCACAAAACACACGCGATCTTAAAGGCATGTTATTATTTTCTGATAGCCCAAAGGATATTGTGAAAAACCAAAAAATGGTTTTAATGAATAAATTTGGTGATACCATTAGTCGTACAATAAGCGACAACAGAGGTCAATTTACATTTACAGCTGTAAAATTTCTGACCGATTACATTGTTAAATTCGATACAACGGGTGATATGGCTGGAAAACAAAAGGCTTGTTTGAGCACGTTTGGAGGAAATGTATTTGTGAGCTTAGCAAAATCTTCTGGTAAATATGAATATTTCCTTACGCTTGCTGATATTGCAAACCTAAGCGGTATTAACAAGGAAAGTAATACCACTAAAAATGCAATTACGTTTAATGCAAATATTAATTTTAAAAAAAATACTGCTGAACTTGAACAGACTTCATTTCCGGAATTAGATAAGGTATCAATGATGCTTACAAAAACAAAAGAATATACTGTTGAAATAATTTCGCATACCGATAGCAGAGGAGACGATGCTGATAATTTAGAATTATCTAAAAAACGTTCCAGCGCTGTAAAAATATATTTAGCGGCCAAAGGTATTGCGCCAACCCGGATGAAAACAATTGGTAAAGGTGAAATGGAAATTAAAAATAAATGCAAGAACAAAGTGCCTTGTACCGATGAAGAACACGCCGAGAACGTAAGAACTGAGCTCAAGTTTTATAAACCGTAATGAAAAATATTTTTTTTATTGTTTCGATTTTGATGCACTTGATGTGTTCCGGGCAGAAAAAATTACGAGTGGGCGAAAAAATTACTTTCTCAAAAGTTGAGGTCTATAATAATGAAGGCAAGAAAACAAATATAGATCTGCCGAGCGGGAAAACAACCACCGATAGATTTGTGTTGGTACTTTTTTTTACGCCTCAACAACCCTTAAAACAAATTGTAGAAATAAATCAGCGGATCGAGCAAACTTTAAACCGTTTTCAAAACAACGCTTGTAAAGGTGCTTCCGAAATTGAATATGTTACTATTTGCGTAGAGCCGAATTCAGAAGCGTGGCAAAAATATTTGACAGATGGAAATTTATTGAATTCAAAATTCAGTGGTAAAAAAACAAATTATCTGGCTAAAGATGGACTCAAAGATAATGTAGTGAAAGTTTTTGGTGCCGATAAATTCCCTTCTTTTTTTGTTGTTAATCCAAAAGGCCGCCTCTGGATGGAGACCGATAGTACACAAGTTTTAGAAAGAGCTTTTGTAAATATTTGCCGCACCAATGCCTCTTATTCAACATCCGATATAACCGGTAAATTATTGGAAGGTGAAAAAGAAAAGAAACCTCTCATAAACTATAAAGTTTTTTTAGTGAATCAAAAACAAGATACTATTAAGTCTACCAAGACCGATAATTATGGTGATTTTGCTTTTAATAAAGTTGATACCACACAAAACTTATCTATTCATATTGATAAACCCGATAAAGCAAAAGGCGGACCAAGAGTATTCTTAGCAAAAATAACAGGACAAATTATTGCAGAGTTTACAAGAACGAAGTCCGGAAATTTTGAATACCGTTTATTGAAAGCAGATGTGATCGTACTTTCTCCTGTTGAAGAGGAAGATGATATTACAATGAAATATAAAAAGTTTGATGTTTCGGGACAAAAGAACTTATCTGTATCTGAAAATGTGTATTATGAATCAGGAAAATTCAATATTACTTTCGAAGGCGAAATTATTTTAGATCAAGTCATCACAATTCTTAATGCTAATCCAAAGGTGAAACTGGAAGTGACATCGCACACCGATTCGAAAGGCGACGACGCATCGAACATGATTCTTTCCGGTAAACGCTCGGCAGCGGTGATGGAGTATCTTTCGATGAAAGGGATAAATAAGGATCGCATTACCGCAATTGGTAAGGGCGAATCAGCCATAAAGAACCGTTGTTTGAATGGGGTTGAATGTTCTGACAGAGAACACGAGTTTAACCGCCGTACGGAGTTCAATTTTATTAAAAACTGACAATATTTCCTTATTATTTTATTGGCAACATTATTGATTGCTTATCTTTGCGCAACAATGAGTTTTGCGTTTTACGACTATGAATGAAGATGATACAGATATGGAACAGAATTTAAGTGAAGAAGAAAAGCCGGCAACTGACATAAACAATGAAAATACGTCAGTTTCGGAGGCAGAGCAATTGAAAGTACAATTAGCAGAGTTAAACGACAAATATTTACGTCTTTATTCGGAGTTTGATAATTTCAGGAAGCGTACAATAAAGGAAAAATCAGAGTTAATTAAAACTGCTTCTGAAGATGTTTTAAAAGCTGTTTTGCCAATAATTGATGATCTTGAAAGAGCAATAAAAGCTAATGAATCCGTTACCAATGCAGATCCAATTAAAGAAGGAATGCTTTTGATATATAATAAATTTAAAACCAGTGTTCAATTGAAAGGCTTAACGCCGTTTGATTGTGTTGGTGAAAATTTTGATGCGGATATCATGGAGGCCATTACACATGTTCCGGCAACTGATGATAGTCAGAAAGGGAAAGTAATTGATGAAATTGAAAAAGGATACAAATTAGGAGAGAAAGTGATTCGCTATGCAAAAGTAGTGGTTGCTATATAAGTTATGGCCAAAAGAGATTTTTACGAAATATTAGGCGTATCAAAAGGTGCGGCGGACGATGAAATAAAAAAAGCATATCGTAAACTGGCTATTAAATTCCATCCCGATAAAAATCCTGATGATAAACAAGCCGAAGAAAAATTTAAAGAGGCTGCAGAAGCATATGAAGTTTTAAGTAATTCCGAAAAAAGACAACGTTACGATCAGTTCGGACACGCAGGTGTTGGTGGCGCAGCTAGTCAAGGCGGCGGCGGTTACGGCGGTGGCGGAATGAACATGGAGGATATCTTCAGTCAGTTCGGAGATATTTTCGGAAGTGGTTTTGGTGGCGGTGGATTTGGCGGCGGAGGCGGTGGCGGAAGAAGAGTAAACCGCGGATCGAATTTACGCATCAAGGTTAAACTTAATTTAAATGAAGTAGCGAATGGTGCCGAGAAAAAATTAAAGGTTACAAAACATGTTGCTTGCGGTACTTGCAAAGGTTCAGGAGCAAAAAATAATAATTACGATACGTGTAAAATTTGTAATGGTACCGGTGTTCAAACCAGAGTGCAGCAAACCATATTAGGCGCGATGAAAACACAAACTACTTGTAGTGGGTGTAATGGCGAAGGAAAAATAATAAAAGACAAATGTAATACTTGTCATGGTGATGGAGTTGTGCGCGGCGAAGAAGTTATATCAGTGAACATTCCTGCGGGAGTTGCTGATGGTATGCAATTATCGATGAGCGGAAAAGGTAATGCGGCTCCAAGAGGAGGCGTTAATGGTGATCTGTTAATTTTAATTGAAGAAGAAGAACATCCGGAATTAAAACGCGAAGGAAATAATTTGATATTTCATTTGTTTATTAGTTTCCCGGATGCAGCTTTAGGAACACAAGTAGAAATTCCTACGATTGATGGAAAAGTAAAAATTAAAATCGATCCCGGAACTCAGGGTGGAAAAATGTTGCGCTTAAAAGGAAAAGGTATTCCTGAAATAAATGGTTACGGTAAAGGCGATCTTTTAGTGGATGTAAATATTTATACGCCTGCTAATTTATCGGCGGAAGAAAAGAAATTAATGGAGGAATTAAAAACAGCTAAGAACTTCCAGCCAAATTTAAACAAGAGAGAGAAAAGCTTTTTCGATAGGATGAAAGAGTACTTTGAATAAGATCAAACTTCAATAAATAAAAAACCCTGAAAAATTTCTTTCAGGGTTTTTTTATGAGATCTAATTTCTTATTTAATTACAATCAACATCGTAAGTAATACCTGAAATGGTAACCTTAGCATTATAATCAACAACATCAGCAGTTCCGAAATCAACATCACGAGTTGGTTTTGAACCTGGTTTGAAACTCATTAAACCTGAAATATAAGGATGTCTCTCAGGAGTAACTAGCATACCTGTTCCTGCATAAAACGCTTGTGGAGAACTATTGTTGTTACGCGTTAAGTTTGTCATAGTAAAATTACATGCACCAATATTAGGAAGAGTTATACTTCCTGTACCAGAATAACTAGTATATGCTTTAGCCCAATTTAATGAACCAAAAGCCGGACCAGGATAAATAGTGAAAGTTTGAGAACCGATCAAAGGCATTGGAACCGCTGTGTTATTAGTGTTCAATAATGTTTTGTCAATTGAACCGGTCCAAGTTAAAGTTTCTGTTCCAGCCGCTCTTAACATTGTAACTGTTCCTGATTGATTCCAAGTTAATTTATAACCTGCTGATGGGAAGAAAGGAGCCACAGTTGGGAAACCAACAGGAGTTGTGTTTTTAATAAGCATGTTATTAATTGTAATCGAATAATCATCTACCGTATAACCTATAGCAGTAACAGTACCGCTGTAAGCAGGGTGACGGAAATATTGAACATTCGCGCTTACAGGAGATCCTGAAAAATCAAATTTTAATACACCATTCCTTACATGTCCATCCTTACCAACAGTATTATTAAAAGTAACAGTATAATACATAGTAACTAAGTCAACAAAAAGAACCGCGTTAGTACTATTAACAGTTGTAGTACCTTGCATAACGCTAAGCGGAGCATAACTTAAAAAAGGTAATAATCCAGATGCACCATCACCGGCCTGACCTGCAATTTCAAAGATATCAGAAACGATCATCTGAGTTTTAGTGATTTCCTGTGTAGATGCAGTTTCATTATCAGGAGAAGGAGGATCGTTAGTTTTGTTTTTTGTACAGTTTGTTAAAAGCAGAGAACCTGCCATTAATAAGGTTAAACCAATAGTAAACTTTTTATTTTTCATGGTTGTGCTTTTTTAAATAATTTGATGCAATTTAGTGAAAAATATTTAGGACGCCAAAAAATGCTAAAAAAATGCTGGATTTTCCAAATTGTAAGATAAATTTAGGCTTAAACGTCACTGAAAAACGTCCTGATGGCTTTCATAACATCGAGACCGTTTTTTACCCTGTAAACTGGCAAGATGCCCTCGAAATTGTGATTGGAGGGAGCAATCCTTTTGACCTTAAAATTTCAGGTTTAAAGGTGAAGGGGGACTTAAAGGAAAACATCATTTATAAAGCCTATAAACTGCTATTTCAGGAACATAAACTGCCCAACTTGCAGGTTTACTTGCATAAGGTTTTACCTATGGGAGCAGGTTTAGGTGGAGGAAGTTCTGACGCCGCTTTTTTCTTGAAAACAGTAAATAAGCAATTTAAACTAAACCTTTCAAACCTTCAATTAACTGATCTGGCACGACAATTAGGGGCCGATTGCGCCTTTTTTATTGAGAATAATCCTGTTTTTGCCAAAGGAAAGGGCGACGAGTTTGAA
>JANYCL010000012.1 GCA_025360355.1 Sphingobacteriaceae bacterium | reverse complement strand
CCACCACGCTCTGCGTGGTCCCCCCTCTCCTCAAAGGAGAGGGAATCTTTTTCCTTCTCCTCTGAGGAGAAGGTGTCACGCTACGCGTGACGGATGAGGTTAAACAGGATGCAGTTAAACAAAAAACCCCGGCTATTGCGGGGTTTTTAAATAATCGGTGGCTGAGGCTCTCGAAGCCAATCCAAAATGCTAATTAGCAGAACACTTCACATACTGATATTTCTCAAACTCAGCGTGACGTTCAACATGATCATTGTGCCATGCCGGACCGCCAACTGATGAGCGTTTGCTGAATCTTAATTTATCTGCGTTACCGCCTTTAGCAGTTACTGCATCTTTAATTTTGTTCATTGTAATTGTAGCGCGTGCTGCAGCTAATTCATTGTTGTTCTTGAACACGATCATACAAGGAACTTTTGATGCCATCGCTTCGATAGAGATGTTCACCGTTTTTGTTTTGCTTAATGCAACTACGTTATCAATGAAAGCTGTCCATGTATCTTGTACCGAATCCACTCTGTGTTTGTTATACAAGAAATGAAATTCGTATTTGCTCGGCGGTAATTTTGTTGCAACTGCACCTGCTTCAACATACAATGTTTTCTTGTAGACTTTATTTACAGAAGTATTGTTCGTTGTGAAATATTGTTTCTCAGAAGAAAGGTCTCCCGAAGAAGCTGACAGATCATAATTCACATCCGAATCTAAAGTAATGTTGTTTAACATACCTTTTTCATCTGTTGTGCCTTCGTATTTGCTGCCGTCGTTACCAACTAAAACTATATTAGCATTCGCAACAGGCTTACGTTTTTTCGGACTGTTTTGAACCAATACATTCAATGTTAAATTAAATGTGCTCGATTTTTTACCGTCTAAAAATAATAATTGTGTAATGATCTTATTTCCTGTGATGCCTTTAGTGCTGATGGTTGTCATAGCACTTTTCTTTCCGTTAAATTCTGCAATTACAGTGTAAGTATTATCTGCTGTTAAAGCAATTTCATCTTTTTTACCTTTATCATCAGAATCAAAATTCTGAACTACACCGTTTTTATCTGTTAAAGTAATTTTCGCGCCTGATACCGGTTTTTTATCTTTCGAGTTGTTTAATACGATCACGCTGGCAAAAATTCCTTTGTCTTTAATTTTAACCTTACCTAATAATTTAACAGGCTCTAAAGTAATTTCCTTTTTGATCTCCTGATAACTTAATTCATTTGTTACATAAACATCTTCGTTGTAAAATTCATTTCCATCCGATTGATACGAGAAGTTATATTCTTTTCCCGGAGGTAAAATGGTACTGAAAGTTCCGTTCACAATTTTCGGACGGTAAGTTCCAACTAACTCGCCTGTATTTTTATCACGCACTACGATCTGAATGTCTTCAGGTAATGTTTCGCCGGGAGCTGCAATGATCTGTCCTTTAAATAATGCAAGAGGTTTTTCCTGTGCACCGGGAATTGAAATTAAATAAATATCTTTTTCGCCGTAACCTCCTTCTTTTGCAGAAGAGAAATACGCACGCTTACCATCAGGTGATGTTGTATAAAACACATCATCATCAGGAGTATTGATCGGATGCCATAAATTGAAAGGTTCTGTAAATTTATTGTCTTCATCTAAAATAGAGAACATGATATCAAAACCTCCCATGGTCTTGTGTCCTTTTGAAGCGAAGAAAAATGTTTTTCCATCAGGATGCATAAAGCCACCATCTTCATCATACTCTGTATTAATTACCGGACCAACGTTCAGCGCCTTACTCCAAGCACCATTTGGTAATTTTACACAACGGTAAATATCACGTCCGCCAAATCCACCAGGACGATCAGATACGAAATAAATAGTGTTGCCATCAGCAGTTAAACAAGCATGCGATTCCCAATTTTTAGAATTAATATCAGAACCAAATTCTTTTAGAGCAGTCCATTGTTTACCATCCCATGTTGAATAAAAAATGTCTCCGCCATTATCAGATTTGTAAACGATCAAGGTTTGTCCATCAGGACTTAAATTCACCGATGCTTCGTGACCATTTGTATTTACTAAAGTTGAAAGAGGTTGTGGTTTTGTCCAAACACCTTTATCATCTTTATACGATACAACGATATCTTCGAAGAATTGTCCGTCAGGCGTTTTTTCTCCGCCAGTACTTGATGGGCGGCGTGTTGTATAGATCATTGTTCTCTCATCAGAGCTTAACACCGGACTAAAATCAGGGTACTCGCTGTTAATGCTATCACCAAGATTAGTAATTTGAACGTTAAGTGGTGTAGTTACAACAGTTTTCGCAAACTCACTTTGTTTTTTGTAATACTCAATATCTTTTTTCCATCCTTTGTCTCCTCCGATATAAGCGGTAAATTTTTCGTACTGAGCTAAAGCTTCGTCGAATTTATAATTGATGTGTAATGCTTGTCCGTAATAAAAATGAGCTAAGGGCGGAGTATTTTTTTCACCCGGATCATCCATTCTATAATTTTTCACGACCTTGGTTACTGCGCGAGCAAGGAATACTTCTGCTTTTGCTTTTTCGTTTGAAGATTTTAATAAACAAACACCAACGTTGTAATTGATGTTCGCAGAGGAAGAATCCATTTCATAAGCTCTTTGAAAATTTTTCAGAGCCAGGTCATAATTTTCTTCCAACATTAAAAAAGATCCTTCTTTAAAATAATCTTTATAAGAACCTGTTGGGAGCTGGGCTTTTGCTGAGATCAGTATCAACGAAAATACCAGTAATAAAAATTTCTTCATCATAGCTATTTTTAATGGAAACAAATATAGAAGTATTATTAGATAAAAACCACTTTTTTACTGGCGAATTGAGGTTTTTACCAACACGAAGGCTTGAACCGACCCTTAACGTCTTTTCCCTCTGAAAAAGACATAATTTTGTCATTGAATTGTCAAGGAAAAAATCGCTAAATTGTTGTAGACTTATACTGATCTGTTAATATCCCAAGCCTCCAGATAATCGGCCACTTTACGAAGGAAACTGCCTCCTAAAGAGCCGTCCACCACTCGGTGATCGTATGACAAAGAGAGGAACATAAAATGCCTGATGCCTATGAGATCGCCTTGAGGCGTTTCAATAACGGCCGGCTTTTTCTTAATGGAACCAACAGCTAAAATTGCAACCTGAGGCTGATTAATAATTGGGGTTCCCATAATGTTCCCAAAATTACCAACATTACTAATGGTAAAGGTACCACCCGAAATTTCGTCAGGAACTAATTTATTGGCGCGGGCTCTTGCAGCAAGATCGTTCACGGCTTTTGTAATACCCAATAAATTCTTTTCATCAGCATTACGGATCACAGGAACAATTAAATTACCGCTTGGCAAAGCCGCTGCCATTCCTATATTAATATTTTTACGCTTGATTATTTTTGTTCCGGTTTGGTCAACTGAAACATTTATCATTGGGAAATCCTTTATCGCTTTTGCAACAGCCTCAATGAATAATGGTGTATAAGTTAATTTTTCACCTTCGCGTTTTTCAAATTCTTTTTTGGTTTTATCTCTCCACAAAACCAAATTAGTTACATCCGCTTCAACAAACGATGTTACATGCGGCGCAACATGCATGCTCATCACCATATGATCAGCAATTAGTTTACGCATGCGGTCCATTTCAATAATTTCATCACCAGCATTTACTGAAACTGCAGGACGATTAATATTTACTGAAGAATCACTTTGTGTTTTTGTACTTGTTGTTTGTGTTGAAGTTGTTGAAGCTTGTTTATTTCTATTGGGTAAATACGCTAAAATATCCGATTTGGTAACACGCCCGCCTTGTCCGGAGCCTTTTATTGAATCTAATTCATTTAAACTTACGCCCTCTTCTTTTGCTATATTTTTTACGAGCGGCGAATAAAATTTTTCTGATTTGCTGAAGTCAACC
>JANYCL010000499.1 GCA_025360355.1 Sphingobacteriaceae bacterium | reverse complement strand
TCCGCATTAAATGTTAAATGCTGCGGTTCTTTGCTTACCGAGAATTTTGTTTCGCCGTGTGATGATAAAATGCCCGCGCCATAAATTTTTAACACGTCATTTTGTTTTATCAGTCCGAATTCAACCGTAAACCAGTAAATGCGACCTAACATTTTTAAAATTTCGGGATTCGCCTTATGCATTACGCCAAGATCTCCAATTACTTTAAAAAAATCACAGAATTTCTGATTGGTCAGTAAAGGAACATGTCCGAACACATCATGAAACATATCAGGTTCCGATAAATAGTCGAGTTCGCTTAATTTCCGTAACCAAGTTGTTGCAGGGAATTTTTTCTGGGAAAGCAAAACAAAAAAATCTTCTTCGTTAATGATGCCTTCAACAACATACAAACTCCAGCCGGTTTCTTTTTCAAGAACGGCGTTCACGTCCCTGAAATCTGGAATTTTATTGGCTGTAAAACCAATTGTTTTGATCCCTGAAAGATATTCTTCAGAAGCCAGTTCGTTTAAAACTGACATTTGTCTTTCGAATAATGTTTTCCATACCAAAAAAGCTTCATCGGTATAAAGTGAGTAATCTTGTTTCAGGTTTTGTTTGAGTTCGTACGTTTTCATGTTTTCTTGTTGTTATTGGTAAATAAAAAAGCCCCGTTCGTTTGAACAGGGCTCTGAATTATAATTAAAAAAATAGTTTTAATATAGATAAAGCATACCTGTTCCAGCTGTCCGTGGATACCAATAATAATATGCTTGTGTGTGAATCATCAGGACAAATGTATAAATAATTTTTATGTTACCAAATTGGCCTTATTCTTCGTAACCCATGACTGAAGGTCATGGGCTGATAACAATGTTATTGACCCAGGACTTTAGTCCTGGGTGGGAGGTATAACACACAAATGGTTTTGGCTATGAATTTGATTAAAAACGTGATGTTAAAAACATTATCAAACGTTAAAAAAGGCGTTATAGGTATTAACTAACTTTATACACCAATGAAAAGGACTCTTCTCATCATATCTTGTTTTGCCCTGTTTTTAAACTTTTCGTACGAAAAGCCAAAAGACAATAAGCCAGATTTTTTAGCGGAGCAAAGTAAATGGGTGGATTCGGTGTTCAATGCGTTGAGTCCTGATGAGCGCATTACGCAATTATTTATGATCGCTGCTTACAGTAATAAAGACATGAAACATGTTCGTGAGACAAGAGAGCTGATCGAAAAATATAATGTTGGTGGATTGATTATGATGCAAGGGACTCCCTCAAAGCATGCGAAACTGGTAACGTATTATCAAGCGAAAGCAAAAACGCCTTTGTTGCTGAGTATTGATGGAGAGTGGGGATTAGCAATGCGCATTGATAGCACGCCGCGTTATCCAAAACAAATGGCGCTTGGTGCAATTCAAAATGATTCGCTTATTTATTTTATGGGAAAACAAATTGCGAAAGAATGTAAGCGAATGGGATTGCATGTGAATTTCGCACCGGTTGTTGATGTGAATAATAATTCAGCGAATCCTGTTATCGGAATCAGAAGTTTTGGTGAGAATAAATATAAAGTTGCGCAGAAAGCTTACATGTACATGAAAGGAATGCAGGACGAACACATCATGGCGAATGCAAAACATTTTCCCGGACATGGCGATACAGATGTTGACTCACATAAAGGTTTGCCGATCATCAATCATCCGAGAGAAAGATTGGATTCATTGGAATTATTTCCTTTTAAATATTTATTCGACAGAGGACTCGCGAGTGTTATGGTTGCGCATTTAAATGTTCCGGCTTTGGATACGACAAAAAATTTAGCATCGACATTATCGCCAAAAATTGTGACTGATCTTTTGAAAAAGGAAATGGGTTTTGAAGGATTGGTTTTTACTGATGCTTTGAACATGAAAGGTGCTTCTGCTTTTTTTACACCTGGTGTGATTGATGTGAAAGCTTTGCAAGCGGGAAATGATGTCTTATTATTTTTAGATGATGTTCCGAAAGCTTTGGATGAAATTAAAAAAGCGATCGCTGTTGGAACGATCTCACAAGAAGAAATTGATTCGCGCTGTAAAAAAATACTGAAAGCGAAATTTTGGTGCGGTTTAAATAAGAAACAACATGTTCATCTTAAAAATTTGTATGAAGACTTGAATACTCCTGCTTCAGATGCTTTGAATACTAAATTAGCTGAAGCAACCATGACGCTTCTGAAGAACGATAATCACTTTCTACCTCTTAAAAATTTAGATACATTCCGTATAGCGGAAGTTTCAATTGGAATGAAAGAAGAAAATACTTTTTATAATTCAGTCGCCAAATATGCGCCCATAAAACATTTCGGAATTGAGCACGATGCAACTAAAAAAGAAATTGATTCATTGTTTGCACATTTGAAGAACTTTAATTTGATTCTCTTACAAGTAAATAAGTCGACATTTAGTCCGGCTAAGAATTTTGGTGTTACGGATCAGAGTTTAGAATTAATTGACTCTATCTCGGAATGGAAACCAACTATTGCGACATTCTTTAACAATCCTTATTTATTAAATGCTTTAAAATGGCCGAGTCATTTGGTTTCGGTGATCATGGCTTATGAATACAGCACTTACACACAGAAAGCAGCCGCTAATGTTATTTTCGGTGTTGTTCCGGTAAACGGACATTTGCCGGTAACCACAAAATATTTTAAATACGATACAGGTTTAGAAAATAAGGAAGTATTAAGAATGAAATTTGTTGAACCTTCCTCAATGGGAATTCAAAAAAAAAACCTTGAGATAATTGACAGCATTGCCAATTTAGGTATTAAAGAAAAAGCTTACCCTGGTTGTCAGGTTGTCGCAATTAAAGATGGGAAATTGTTTTTTCAGAAATCATACGGAACTTATACTTACGACAGCGCTTCAGCAAAAGTAACCGATCAAACCATTTACGATCTCGCATCGATCACAAAAGTTTCTTCTTCGTGTTTGGCTTTAATGAAACTGAACGGAGAAAAAAAGTTCGACTACAAACAAACACTTGGCTATTATTTACCGGAAGTTGTAGGAAGTGATAAGAATGATCTGATCATTGAAGATATTTTAACGCACCGCGCAGGTTTAATGGCGTGGATCCCTTTCTATTTAAAAACAATGGATAAGCA
>JANYCL010000489.1 GCA_025360355.1 Sphingobacteriaceae bacterium | reverse complement strand
ATTTTAACGCTAGCCGAATACGGCATTAAAGGCGAAAGAAGCGAAGGCGAAACCGGTGTTTGGATAGAAGCATCTGATCCTAAAAAAGCAAGGAAAATTTGCGCCATGGGTGTGCGCTGCAGCAGATGGGTTACTATGCATGGCTTGGGTTTTAATGTAAATTCTGATCTGGATTATTTTAATAATATCATTCCTTGTGGTATCGAAAATAAAGCAGTGACCAGTCTGAACAAAGAATTAGGCGTTAAGCAAGTGAACATGACAGAAGTAAAAGAAAAGCTAAAAAAGAATTTCAGTTTGCTTTTTGAATGCAATATTATAGAAGCTGCCAACGTTTATAAATAAGTATGATGAAGAGAATTTTCAAATTCATATTATATTCTATAATTATATTAATTGTGCTGGTTAATTTAATTATTCTTTGTTCCGGAAGATTATACATCTATAAAGCTTTACGAACTACTTATTTTAGCGGTCGCAGCGGACCAAGCGCCACAGAATATCAGATATTTGAAAACAGAAAAATTGAAACTTCAGATCCATCACCATTAGCAAAATCAAAATATTACAATTCAGCAAAGGTCCCTTCTGAGATCGAAACCATTTTGAATACTTTTGATGCAACTGCACTTGTAATAATTAAAAACGATACTCTATTGCATGAACAATATTGGGATGGATTCAGCGACACATCGCACACAAATTCTTTCAGCGTTGCAAAAACATATTGCAGTATATTATTAGGCTGCGCTTTAAAAGACGGATATATAAAAAGTTTAGATCAACCTGTTGGAGATTTTATTCCTGAATTTAAAGTTGGTGAGAAAGCAAAAATTACTTTGCGGAATTTAGCAACCATGACATCCGGAATTGGTTTTGATGAAAGTTATGTTAGTCCGTTCGCCTACCCTGCCGAAGGTTATTATGGTGAAGATCTTTTAGAAGCTACTTTGCGTTACGATGTTAAGGAAGCGCCAGGACAAACATTCCGTTATCTCAGTGGTAATTCTGCTTTACTGGGAATTTGCATTTCAAAAGCGGTTGGTAAAACTTTATCGCAATACTTAAGCGAACGTTTATGGAAAGATTTAGAATGTCAACAAGCTGCTTGGTGGAGTTTGGATAAAAAAGACGGACAGGAAAAAGGATTTTGCTGTATAAATTCTAACGCGACAGATTTTGCAAGAATAGGAATGTTATATTTAAATTATGGTAAATGGAAAGGAAAACAAATTGTTGATTCGGAATATGTGGTCAACAGCATCGTGCCTTTTAATTGTAAAGAAGAAGATGGTACGCCTAATAAAACCTATGGTTATAGCTGGTGGTTAACCGAACATAAAGGAAATAAAATATTTTATGCCCGCGGTATTTTAGGACAATATGTTATTTGTGTTCCGTCAAAAAAATTAGTGATCGTAAAATTGGGAAGAGTGCGCAGACCAAAAACAACAAGTAATCAATGTCCGCAGGATGTTTCAATGTGTTTGGATGCGGCTTTGCAAATGTATCCGTAACGCTTCGTCAAGCTCAGCGTCATTTCACTTTTACGCCTTCTTATGGTTCGGCAAGCTCACCATGACTTTATGTTTTAAAAAATATTCAAAGTAATTAAATCGGAGGATATAGTCATGGTGACCTTGCCGAACCACTAACTTAATCCATCACCCATTACTTTTACAGTAAGGCCTTCCATATCGGGTGATAATTTTAACTGACAAGACAAACGCGATGTATCTGTAATATTTGGTAATGTATCCAGCATCGCATATTCATCGTTACTGATCTCACTTAAAATTTCGTAACCTTTTACAACCTCAACATGACATGTTGCGCAAAGTGCAAGTCCGCCGCAAGTTGCTAAAATATCATATTCGTTACCTTTTAAAAATTCCATCAAACTCAAACCCATATCGGTTGGTGCTTGCAACGAAGTAATTGTGCTATCAGAATTTTGGATGTGGATATTTATATCGCTCACTTTTTAATTTCAAATTTAGTTTTAAAAACAATGCGGCCACTGAGCTTGTCGAAGTGCAAAAAAAAAGCCCCGCGTTAACAGGGCTTAAATTCTTTATTCGAACTTTGCTCTGTGATCTTCAATGTTTGCTTTATCT
>JANYCL010000432.1 GCA_025360355.1 Sphingobacteriaceae bacterium | reverse complement strand
CTGAAGTTGATGTAATTTAAAAGTTTAAATTTTTCTGTCGCACCTAAAACAACATCAACACCTTCTATCTTTGCAATCTCTTCCGGTTTTAATTGTGCATAACAACCAACAATGGCTACAAACGCTTCCGGGTTTTGTTTGAGCGCAGACTTTACTATTTGCTTACATTCTTTGTCGGCATTCTCAGTTACCGAACATGTGTTGATGACATAAACATCGGCAGGCTTAGAGAAATCTACTTTATTAAAACCTTTTTCAACCATCAATCGCGCAATAGTTGAGGTCTCGGAGAAGTTTAATTTACATCCGAGGGTATGAAAAGCGACTGTTTTTCCTGAAAAAGGCATCGGCGCAAAGATAATTAATTTATAGTGAATCAATATGTTAAACATAAAAGTTAGTTTTTTGTTAATAAAACTTTCAATAAATATTGAAAGTTCGATAAACTTGCCATATCTTTACATCAGATTTCAATCATGAACTACCACGAAGCAAAAGATAAATTCATTCAAACCTGGGGAACACTGGGAAGCAGTTGGGGCATCAGTCGCACCATGGCGCAGGTTCACGCTTTGTTATTGATCAGTCCGGATGCATTAAGTACTGAAGATGTAATGGAACAATTAAAAATTTCGCGCGGCAACGCTAACATGAATTTGCGCGATCTTTTAGATTGGGGTTTAGCTTATAAAGAATTAAAAAGCGGCGACCGCAAAGATTTTTTTATTGCAGAAAAAGATATCTGGAAAGTTGCCAAACAAATTATTAAAGAACGCCGCAAACGCGAAATAGAACCCGTATTAAATGCATTAGAAGAATTGAAAGCTGTAAAGGGCGACAAGAACGATAAAAAACATAAAGCATTTGTTGAAGCAGTAACTAATATTGAAAGAGTAGTGGAGAAAGCAGATTTCGCTTTTGATAAGGCGATAAAATTAGATGAGAACGCAATTGTAAGTGCACTTTTTAAATTATTTAAGTAATGAAAGTAGCCAATGTAATAAATGTCATCTTGCAAGGATTCGGTTTCGTTGTAACTATTATTGCTTTACTGCTTTGTTATTCTGACAATAAAGAAAATGGTTATAGCATTGGTCATTTCGAACAAAACGCTTCTATCATTGTAGTTATTGCAGAAGTTGTTATCGGCGGATATCAATTAATTCATGCATTTGTAATAAGTATTTTAAAATTGGTGAGAAAAGAATTTGGTTGGTTAATGGGCATTTATTGGATACTTGGTGTAGCGTATGTAATTAGTTGGTTTGTTTTATTAGCGGCGAGTAATTTAATGTCGATGGGCGATGATGTTATCATCTTTGCGGTTTTGTTAGGATGGATTCCCATTGTTTATTATTTAATTTTTAGCATGATCGATCTGAAAAAATCTTTTCACAAATAAAAAAATTTGCAAATATGTTTCAATAATTATTGAAAGTTTAATAAATGAAGTAGACCAAAGGTCACTTCATTATTGAAAAAAGATAAAAGAAAATGTACAACATTATCGCTTATATAATCTATCTCTCATTAAGTCTCATAACTGTTTTATGGGTGGGAAAGATCCTTCACCGCAACGGTAAAGATTATTTGTTTGCAGAGTGCGCAGACAAAAATTTGAGCGAAGCTTCCAATAATTTTCTTTACACAGGATATTGTTTAGTGAACAGCGGATTTGCTTTTTACTTTTTAAATACCTGCGAAACACTTTTAAATTTTAATGAAGTGATTGAATTCATTTTCTATTCAACCGGAATAATTTATGCATCACTTGGTGCGATGCATTTTGTAAACATGCTCTTAGCACCAAAAATAATTAATCTCTTTATCCATAAACGGAATATTAACCAGTCTGTTTAATAGCAGACACAAAACAAAAAACCATGAACTACAATGTAATTGCCTATTTAGTTTACATACCTGTAACCTTGGGCTTAAGTATTTGGATAGCAAAAACCCTTCACCGCAACACAAAAGCGTTTTTAATTGAAGCTTTTAAAGGCCGCGACCTCACGGCAAACGCAACAAACAATCTTTTACAAACCGGATTTTATTTATTGGCTTTCGGTTGTTCCTTCATGAAAATGCGTATCCGCGAAAACCCACGCTGGGAAAACAACCGCATGATCTATGATTATTTACACACTACACAACAAACAATTGAAGAATTAGCAATTAAATTGGGAAGCTTCACATTAATATTGGGATTGTTATTATTTTTAAATTTCTTTATCATGTTAATGTTACCAAAACCTAAAACACAAATTCAACAGATAAATATTAACGATGAAAACTAAAATTTAATTACTATGAAAAAGTTAGTCATAGCAGGAGGTTCGGGATTTTTAGGTGATGCACTCATTAATTATTTTGGAAAAAAGTTTGATGAGTACATTATCTTGGCCCGTTCTCCTCATAAAAATAGCACCAATGTAAAATATGTTTTGTGGGATGCAAAAACTATTAGCGATTGGTCACAACATTTAGAAGATGCAGATTGCGTTATAAATCTCTGCGGTAAAAGTGTAGATTGCCGTTACACAGCTAAAAATAGAGCTTTAATATTTTCATCGCGCCTCGATTCAACTGCGATATTAGGAAAAGCAATTGCAAATTGTAAAAAAGCGCCTTTAGTTTGGATGAACGCAGCTTCAGCTACTATTTACCGTTACAGCGAAGATAAGATCATGACAGAAGCAGACGGCGAAACAGGCGAAGGTTTTTCTGTTGAAGTTTGCAAAGCCTGGGAAAAAGTGTTTAATGAAGTCCAAACTCCAAACACGCGTAAAATAAATATGCGCATCTCAATGGTAATGGGAAAAAAAGCAGGTGTGTTCCCTGTCCTAAAAAAACTAACCAAACGTTTTTTAGGAGGCAAAATGGGTAGCGGACAACAATATGTAAGCTGGATCCACGAAACAGATTTTTGTAGATTAACAGAATGGTTGCTCAATAACAAAAATGCAGCCGGTCCTTATAATATTGCTGCTCCAAATCCAATTCGTAATGCAGATATGATGAAACTGTATAGAAAAGAATTAGGTGTACCTTTCGGTTTACCTGCTGCAGAATGGATGTTAGAGTTCGGTGCTTTTTTTATGGGAACAGAAACTGAATTAATTTTGAAAAGCAGGAATGTAATATCCGACCGCGCCATGAAAGAAGGATTTGAATTCAAATACAAAACAATGGAAGAATGTATTAAAAATTTAGAAACAATATCTACCTGATCATGGCAAAAATAATTCTCCATACAAAAATAAACGCGCCTATAGAAAGATGTTTTCTATTATCACTTTCTGTCGATCTTCACAAAGGAAGCACCGCGCAAACAAATGAAAAAGCAATTGCAGGGGTTACTTCCGGACTTATGAAATTAAATGATACAGTTACCTGGGAAGCAAAACATTTTGGTATCGTTCAGCATTTTACTTCAAAGATCTTAAAATACGACAAACCAAATTATTTTGTGAGCGAAATGGAGAAAGGTGCTTTTAAAAAGTTCCACCATCAACATTCTTTTAAAACCGAAGGTTCTTTTTGTGTCATGACTGATGAATTGGATATGGAAGCTCCGTTTGGAATTATTGGAAAACTTGTAACGACTTTAGTTTTGAAAGATCATATCAGGAAATTTCTTTTAATACGAAATGATTTTATTAAGCAAATGGCTGAAGGGGAGGGATGGAAAAAATTCCTTAAGGAAGATTAGGATCTGATTCACTATATTTATAACAATAAAAATTCAATTTATGAACTCCCGTCGTAATTTTGTTAAGAATACTGCATTGCTTTCGTCGCTTGCTTTATTAGAACAATCATTCACTCCTTTAAACGAATTGGTAAACCCAACTACCAAAATAAAAGCAAAACGTTTAAAGCCGGGAGACACAATTGCAATTACTTCTCCTGCAGGGGCGGTTTGGGATGATGCGCAAATAGAAAAATTCTCTGGGATATTAAAAGGATTTGGTTTTAATGTTGTTTTTGGAAATACGCTTAAATTAAAAGCAGGATATTTTGCCGGCACGGATGAAGAACGCGCTAAAGAATTAAATGAATTATTCGCTAATAAAAATATAAATGGAATTTTTTGCATGAAGGGCGGATGGGGCTGTGCTCGCATCTTAGATAAACTCGATTATAAATTAATTTCTCAAAACCCAAAAATATTAATTGGCTTCAGTGATATCACCACTTTATTAAATGCAATTTATTTAAAAACAGGTTTAATTACTTTTCATGGTCCCGTTGGTAATTCAGGTTGGAATGATTGGACAAGTTCTGTTTTTAAAAGTGTGGTGATGAATGCTGAGAAAACTATTTTTCCATTGGGCCCAAGCGATGAAGATAAAATCTCAACATTTAATAAAGGAGTTGCCGAAGGAACCTTAGTAGGAGGGAATCTCACCGTTATATCAAGTTTAATTGGTTCAGGTTATTTACCGGACTGGAAAGGAAAAATTTTATTTCTGGAAGAAACAAAAGAAGAACCTTATCGTATCGATAGAATGATGACGCAATTAAAATTAGCAGGTGCGTTAAAACAATTGAGCGGAATTGCAATCGGAAAATTTGTAAAGTGCGAAGCTGAAGAACCATTAAAAGCATTTACGTTCATGCAAGTATTAGAACAACATATTAAACCATTGAACATTCCTTCTTTCTACGGATTAATGACAGGCCATATCGAAAATAAACTCACTCTGCCCGTTGGGGCAGAAGTGAGTTTGGATGCAGATACGGGAACAATTAAACTAAACGAAACTGCAGTTTCCTAAATGTTACTCTGAATAAATTCAGAGCATTTAGAGATCCTGATTTGCGTCCTCCGGACGGTCAGGATGACGGGTAAATTCTAGAATTTAAGGCTGACGCCGCCCAATACGTTGAATGGAGCAGCTGGTGCTAAATAATTAAATGTACTTAAAGTTGTATCGGTATAATAGCTATAAGTATAACCATTGGTTTCGTATTTTCTGCTAAGAATATTGTTCACGCTAACCATAAATGTTATTTCTTCTATCCACTTCGTTTTAACTGTTGATGAGAATTTAATATCAATAACAGAATAAGGATTAATTGAACGGTTCACATTGGAAGTATTATCTAAATATTGACGTGCAACGTATTTATTAATTAGCGATACATTCAATAATTTAGAAGCCTTAAGTGTAATGATTCCACAGCCTGTAATATTTGGAGAAAAAGAAATATCACTTTCCTTGTATTTAATTTCCATTTGTTTGTAAACGCTATAATCAGCGCTTGAACTATCTAAAAATTCGGAATAATTTTTTATTTTATTTTTAGAGATAGTTAAGTTCCCCGACAGAGTAATATATTTTGTGATATTTACGGCAGCTTGTAATTCAATACCGCGACGGTAACTTTTCTTTACGTTAACCCTGTTATATGCACCAACATCATTCACCGCCCCATTTAAAACTAATTGATTGGTGTAATCCATATTATAAATTGTGGCTTCAAAGAAAATACTTTTTGATGCATAACTTCCGCCGATCTCCAGATCGTTCAAAGTTTCATATTTTGGACGGCTCTTGGTAGTGCTTTGGACAAAATCATCACGGTTTGGTTCTTTGTTCGCGATCGAATACGAACCATATAGTCTTACTTTATCATTTACATTATAATTCAAACCCAATTTTGGATTAAAGAAATTATAATTTGCACTTTGCTGCTGCGTCATTTGTGCTGAATCTAATCCCTGAAAAGAATAAAAAACATTACGGTATTGCAGATCAATGAATGCTGAAAGTCCTTTTGTAACATTAATGTTTGTTTTTAAATAAACATTGTTATCATTTTTAAAAGCGAGATCACTGTAATAACGTTTTTCAATTTCACTGTTGGATGCAAAGCGCGCCCATATCACATCACCGTTATGTCTCCCGTAATAACTATTATTACCACCGCCTAACGTGAATTTTACTTTATTTACCGGATTATAATTTATGCTATATACAACACCCGCGAAATCATTATCTAACCACAGTCTGCGTATAAGATCACTTGATCTTATTGTATCTGTCCCGACGATCTGATCAGCTATTTTATATTTTGATAATAGATCGTTGCTCCGGTATTGTTCGTAGTAACCTTTTCCTGCGGTATAATGTCCGGCCACGCTAAAATTTAATTTATCATTGATAGTATGAATTAAATGGATCTGATAATTATCCTGTTTGTAATTATCAGTTTCGTTTTTGTAATACTGAACGTTTCCATTTGCATCATAATGTTCGCCTGCAGGATTGTAAGTGCGATTTCCTCTTTTAATAGAATCTTCAGGAACATAATACCAAGCTTGAGAAGTTTTTTCACTCCCTGAAAACATTATCGCTTTAATAATTGTTTTGTCAGAATAATATCCACCCGAAACATAATAAGAACTTAATTTAGATGCGGAACGATCAATATAACCATTGCTATTTATTCTGCTCAATCTCGCGTCAAAAGCCCAATGTTTACTTATTAATCCACTCCCTAAAGCAATCGTATTACGTATCGTTCCATAAGAACCTCCTGAATTTATTATTTGCGCATAGGGTTTTTCATTTAAAACATTTGTCTGCATATTAATACTCGCACCAAATGCACCCGCACCATTACTCGATGCACCGACGCCACGCTGAATCTGAATACTGTTCACGGATGATAAAAGATCAGGCATGTCGACAAAATAAGTTCCCTGACTTTCGGCATCATTAACAGGAATTCCATTTATGGTAACGTTAATACGCGTTCCATCAGTTCCTCTTATTCTTAATCCTGTATAACCGACACCATTTCCTGCATCGGTATTTACAACAACTGAAGGAGCAGTATTAAGTATCATTGGAATATCTTGCCCGAGATTTTGTTTTTCGATATCTTCTTTATTTATTTCGGTGTAAGCCATTCCGTTTTGTTTGGTAGCACGAGTTGAACTTACCATCACTTCATCTAAACTTACATTTTCCGCGGCGAGATCAATATTAAAAT
>JANYCL010000374.1 GCA_025360355.1 Sphingobacteriaceae bacterium | reverse complement strand
ATTCGACCAGTATTTACGCACAGCGCAAATTCCAACGTTGGAATATCATTGGAAAAACGATGTTTTGTCAATACGCTGGAGTAATTGTATAAAAGGCTTTAACATGCCGGTTAGAATTAATATAGGGAACAACAGTTTATTGTTACGTCCATCTGAAAAATGGAATTCACTTGGTCTGCCAAAAGAAATGACCACAACTGCTGACAGAAATTTCTATGTGAACATTAAAAAAGTTGCAGAAAAATAATTTTGCTGCGATAACGAATTATTTTTTGTAGCCGTCGGTTAGCGTATTTAAGAAAGCGGCAATATCCTGGATTTCCTGATCTGATAAATTCAATTTTCCAAGCTCATCTTTGTTTACATTCTGGTTGACTTCAGGTGGGGCAAATAATCCCACCGAATCACGGCGGGCATAAAATTTAACTACTTCATCTAACGTATTAAAAACGCCATTATGAAAATAAGGGGCAGTAACTCCAACGTTTCGGAGTGTCGGAACTTTGAATTGTCCGTTTACAGATGGATTTCCAAGATAAGAACCCAATCCGTAATCAGGTCCCGGAGAAGGAGAAGCAGGATTATGAGGAACACCAATATTATCATAACTAAAATCTGTGAATAAAGGAACGCCGAAACTATTGTCTCCATCAGACGGATGACAAGCCGCACAATTACCTTTTGCGGTATCATTGAACAAAGCAAGTCCGCGTAATTCTTGTGCGTTCAATTGTGCTTCACCATTTAAATAGGCATCGAACTTGCTGGAAAAAGAATTTACTTGTTTTGAACGTTCATAAGCAGAGATCGCAGACAAGGCAAATTGAACCGTCGCTGTTGAATCGTCAAATGCGCCTGACCCATAAATTTTGTAGAACAAATCTGTATAGGAAACATTCTGAAGTTTGGAATAGATCTGCGTGAGACTTGTGTTGTTCATCTCAATAGGATTCAATAATGGCTTCATCGCTTGAGCTTCCAGAGAATTCACGTGCCCATCCCAGAAAAATCCTCCCATGTAAGTTGAATCAACAGTATTATAATACAAGGCGGAAGAATATTTCATGTAAGCAATTGATGGTGCGCTACGACTTCCCATTAATGTATTTATAACGCCTTTGGAAAAAGCAGTATGACCAGGATCTGTAAAGCCATCCTTAATACTATGACAACTCGAACAACTTTGTCCGACGGGACTGGAAAGGCTTGCATCAAAAAATAATTTCTTTCCTAATATTTCCATCTCGCTTAATCCTGCATAGTCGTGTTCTGCATCATAAGGTTCATCAGAACGCACGGGCGGCTCAAGATGTTCTTTTTTACAGAACGAAAATAAAAGCGTAAACAAAAATAGCAGGAGATATAATTTTTTCATGGCAATATAATATTAAAATGTTGCAGAGATGCCGCCGTAGATCATTCTTCCAAGAGAAGGAATAATTCCAGGACCAGGGTATTCTGCGGTTCTTAATGTGAAATATTTTGCGTTAGTCATATTGTTCACACCAAATTTAAATTGATAATTTTTTATTTTATAAGACGCTGAAACATCGACTAAACTATAAGAAGGAATAAATCCAACCAAACCATCAGCAGCAAACTTTGTATTCGACGGATCGCCATAAGCAACATCGTTATATGAATACTGTGCATTCACGGAAAACCCTTTCAAGCTATAATTAATTCCGCAACGCTCAATATATTTTGGAGCGTACTCAACTAAATTTCCTGCATATTCACCTGTAACGTAACGCGCATCAACGTAAGCAAAAGAATTATAAACGCTTAGCTTACCCAATCTTCCGGTAGAGATAAGGCCATCTAAAATATTTAATTCAATATAGGCCTCAACCCCTTTGTGTTCTGAGCTTCCAACATTTGTTCTGAATAAATAAGTAACAGTATCTTGCGTTTTTTCAACGATAGCAATTTTGTTTTTATAATTGATGTAAAAAAAGCTAACGTCAAAATTTAAGATATTCTTAACGCTTCCTCTATAACCAAAATCAATATTATCTGCTGAAGCATCTTTTAATTTAGGATCGATCTTTGCCACGGTACCAAAAGGAGTGAGATCGCCGTAAGTAATAGGACGGTACGACTGACAATAGTTCGCGTAAAAATTAGTTGTTTCACTTGTGTTGAATTGCATGCCCATTCCGCCTAATAAAAATGTACGTGTGTTCTTTTGCATTTTGACTTTTACATATTCGTCATCGCTGTCGCCGGCCTCGTTTTCATCATAGCCATCAGCGATAGTGCTTAAATATTCATAACGTATGCCTGGCGTGATGCTAAAGCGTTTACTAACTCTAAAAATGTTTTCTGCGAATACGGCAATGTTTGATGTATAGAAATTCATTTGACCACCCCAGGGAGAAGTTAAAGTATAATCAACATCATTGCCGGTAGTTCCTTCAGCACCGTGCTGATTTTTTTTGTAGGCGTTAGCATATCTCACGCCAAAAGAAACTGTTTGTTTTTGTCCGCCTAATTTGTAATTGGTCAGGAAACGTAATTCGTTTGTGAGACTGCGGAAATATTCGTGTTCAACTTCACGGGGCACATAGGTTCCGCCGGGAGTAATTGTGTCTAAAGCTTGCGGTCCGCCATCCTCATTACGCCACACTAAATCGCGCTGACTAAAAAGATAAGAAGATTTAAAACTCAAAGAAGTATTCTCGTTAATTTTATAGGTAATGTTTGCCGAAATAATATTCCAAGGACTTTGTAACCAGTTACGGCTGCGTGTAGATTGTTTTGGATCTGCATTGAAAAGAGAATCAGTTAAACCGCCGGGCATGTGAATTTTATTTCTTAATAAAGAATACTCGATGCCAATTTGTAATTTTTTGCACGGACTATATTTAAAACTTCCAAAACCCGAAATTTGTTTTTGATCAGAGTTCTTTCTCCATCCGTCAACATTACGGTATTGAATGAAGCCAAAATATTTTATTTTTTTATAAGTACCACCAATAGAATTATAGGAATTAAATAATCCGAAACTTCCTAAAGTTTGTGAGGTGGAAAACTCAAATGGTTTATTAGCCGCGTCCTTTAATTCGTAATTTATCATCCCGCCAATTTGCGGACCAAACGCAAGAGATGAAGCTCCGCGAACGAATGTAATATTTTTCACAGCTTCCATTGGTGGTAAATAATAAGCTTCATTATAACCAAAAATATCTGCTGATATTCCATAACCATTTTGCCGGGTATTCGTTTCAATGCTTTGATAAGGATTTAATCCACGGAAGCCAATTCCGTTTGCAGTAAAACCACCGCCTTCGGTTTCAATAATATTAACACCGGGAATACGGCCAATTATTTGGCGGGTATTATTGATCGCTTTGTTTGCTTCTAAATTATCAACTTGAAGAACTTCGTTTTTCTTTCCGGCGTAAATAATTCCATCTGCAAAATCATTCATGCGCCCAATGCCATTCATCTCTTTATAGGTAGTGATGCTGATCTCTTGTAAAACGTGAGAAGAATCCGTCTGCGAAATAATTACATTGAATGCAAAAAAACAGAATAAAAGAGTATAAATTTTGTTAGACATAGAGCCGTTAATTCGTGGACAAAGTAACAGGAATGCCGGGGAAGGGACAATACCTAAAAAGCGGTATTTAACAAGGTTGAGATGGCAAAATAGAGGGCCTTTGAGAGTGAAAAACTACCAAAGCTCATAGTCTAACATGGTGTTCTCAACCCTATAAGTGGGTGTTTGTTTCCCATTAGAAAGTTGATTTACTTCTTCTGCAACAAATTTTTGTAATTCGCTTAGCATTATTTTTTTGTCCTTATTAGTATCTGCTTTACCATTGGTCATGCCATCAATTAAACAATGTGTAAATAATCCATTGTTCCATTTTTCGCCTTCATACGCGGCTTCAGTTCCGCCTGCAGAAGAAATAATTGTCGCGCCGGAATTTTGACGAAGATCAGAGAAAATAGATTTCGACATTTCAAGCGCGGTGCTTTGCACAAAAGTTGTTCCGGAAATTCTGATATCACGTTTGTCTTTCGTGGGCTTATCATTTCCATCCATTTCATAAATATCTTCATCTACTTCTCCACTAAAACAGGCATCAACAAACATTAATTTGCGAATTGGTTTCATTTCTTTGAACAAAGTTTCAAATTCTTTAAAGTTCACGGAATTTATTTTTGGATCTGTGAAGTCGGTGAAATAAGTTGGGAAGTAATAGCTCAGGTCATCGTCTAAATATCCGTGTCCCGCAAAGAACACCATCACTACATCATTGATGCTTGCCTTAGCAAAAAACTCTTTTAATAATTTTACAGAGTCTGTTGTAAAACTTTGATTAAAGACCTTCTTAACTTCTATTTTTCCAAACGATTGTGAATTGACCATTGTTTTAGAAACATCACTTGCGTCTTTAACCGCATACGCTAAATTGAATTTTGTGTTCTTAAATTTTTCACTGGCAATTACTACCAGATACAAATTAGGCTTTACATTATTTGTATTGTTAAATAAGCGCGGCACGCGCGGACCTTCTAATCCAGCCTCGTCCTTCACAATAAATTCAAACCGGTTAATGCCTGAAGTACTTTCGAACTTAATTGTTTTTTCGTAATGTGAACTTTGTTCTTCACTAATTTTTTCAGTGTAAACAACGGTTCCGTTATTTAGTACATCCAGTTGTTTTAATTTACCTAAACCTTTATTAATACTCACATTGAAGTTAACGATACCGCCTTTTTCCTCTTGCAAATTTATATATTGAAATTCAGGTGCAGCAGAAAAATTAATGTCGGTACCCGGTTTTATTCCTAGTACGCGCATTCGTTTTAAATACGCAGTTTCATAAGCCTTAATTAACGAACTGTCTTTACAACCAAAAGCACGCAACACTTGATGTGGCTGATTTAAATATGCATCAAATTGTTCAAAGCTATAGATCTCTGATTTTCTTTTGAAGCGAATGTTTTTAATAAAATCTTTCGAACCCATATAATGCAGGTCGGGCGTGATCATGAAAAAATTGTCATTCATTGCATTGGCCAGCTGACCAATTATTTTTTTCTTTTTCAGATCAACAAAAGTAGCAAGTGAAGAAGAAGACCCGGTCATGATTAATTCATCCAATTCTTCAATGAAAAAACAATTTGGCATAATGGTCTTTGTATCGCTAAGATCAAAAATCTCTTCACCGCTTTTATTAAACACTTTAAAGTTCTTTCCCATTGCATCGCTCAATGCAAAATAATTTCCATTATCGCTTGTATAATGGAACGGAGCTAATTCTTTTGTGGTCACCAATAATTTTGAAACAATTTCTTTTCCGGTTTCTGTATCATATTCGGTGTACATGCTTTCCTGGTCGGTACTTGAACTTCCAACATTATATTTTAAATACCAGATACTGATCGTTTTCCCACCGTTCTTTATTTTGATATCATAAGGATAATAGGTTTCGGCAAAATCTTTGACTATTTTTTTCTGTGCCATATCGATTTTTACAATTGCATTTAGCGGCATATCCATTTCGTAGCCATTGATCGTTTTCTTTTTAGTGACCTGTGCTGAAGTGTAAATGAATTTATTATCAGGACTCAAAACAACCGGCGCAGTAATTAACCAGTTTGCACTTTCGTATTCAGGCTTTTTCGTTTTCCGGTTAACAATTTT
>JANYCL010000371.1 GCA_025360355.1 Sphingobacteriaceae bacterium | reverse complement strand
TTCTTCCTCTGGAAAACGAAAGTAAATATATTATTTTACTCGATGATATCATCCGTTCTTGTGTAGACGAGATCTTTGAAGTGTTTGGATATAAAGCGCAGGAATCATACAATATTAAATTAACCCGCGATGCCGAATTAGATATTGATAATGATGTAAGCAAAAGCATGCTCGAAAAAATATCGAAAGGCGTTAAAGACCGCAAAAAAGGTTTACCTGTCCGTTTTGTTTATGATGCAGCCATGCCAAACGATATGCTTTCGTTCATCATGAAAAAATTAGGCATGAACAAAAAAGATAATGCAATTCCGGGCGGACGTTATCATAACTTTAAAGACTTCATTGATTTTCCAACTCTTGGCGAGAAAAAATTAGTTTATAAAAAACAAACACCGCTTGAACATAAGTTTTTAATTGCAAAGCACGAAACTATTTTGAAAACCGTAATGCAAAAAGATATTTTATTGCATTATCCATATCACACTTTCAATCACATTATTAATTTTTTACGTGAAGCGTCGATCGATCCAATTGTTGAATCCATTAAAATTACTTTATACCGAATGGCTGATGCTTCGCGCATTGCCAATTCGTTAGTGAATGCTGTTAAGAATGGAAAGAAAGTAGTTGTATTGGTTGAATTGCAAGCGCGTTTCGATGAAGAGAATAATATTTACTGGGCCAATAAATTACAGGAAGAAGGCGCTCAAGTGATTTATGGTGTCACGGGTTTGAAAGTGCATTCTAAACTATGTTTGATCACTTCTAAAGTAAAAGGCAAAGAAATTAGATGCGCACATGTTGGTACCGGTAATTTTAATGAGCGCACCGCAAAGATCTATACCGATTTTAGTTTAATTACCTGTGATAAAAGAATTACAGAGGAAGTCAGTAAAGTTTTTGAATTTTATGTCGACAATTTTAAGGTTGGAAATTTTAAACATTTAGCTGTTGCTCCTTTTTACATGCGGAAGGTGTTTACTTCTCACATCAATAAAGAAATTAGTTTTGCGAAGGCCGGAAAAAAAGCATCCATCATTTTAAAAATGAATAGTCTTGTTGATCGGGAAATGATCCTTAAGTTATACGAAGCATCCAACGCCGGTGTTAAAATTACACTTATTGTACGAGGAGCATGTTCGTTGGTAACGGGAATTGTTGGTTTTAGTGAGAATATAAAAGCATTCAGTATCGTTGATAAATATCTGGAACATGCGCGTGTTTTTATTTTTCATAATAACGGTGATGAAAAAATTTATATTACTTCAGCAGATTGGATGAGTCGCAACTTAGATAGCAGGAGTGAAGTTGCTGTTCCTATTTATGATAAAGAAATAAGAAAGCAAATTAAAGACATAATTAACATTCAGCTTTCAGGGAATACGAAAGTGAGGATATTAGATGCCTCGCTTGAAAATACTTATGTAAGACCAAAAGCAAATGAAAGAAAAGTGCGTGTACAGGATGAAGTATATAATTATTTAAAAAGTGATAACGAAGAATATTTAAAATCGCATAAAAAGAACTAAATGATTTTTGCAGCTATTGATATTGGAAGTAACGGAATGCGCTTATTATTTTGCCGCGTTTACGAAGTGAATGGTAAGCCTCATTTTTCGAAGGAAGAATTGATCCGTATGCCTATTCGTTTAGGAGAAGATGTGTTTATGAAGGGTAAGATCTCGCCACAAAAAGAAGAACGTTTGATAACATCCTTGCGCGGTTTTAGTGAATTAATTAAAGCTTATGATGTAACATCTTTCAGGGCTGTTGCAACGAGTGCAATGCGCTCTGCGTCTAATAGTGAAGAAATAATTGAGCGAGCAAAAAAAGAAGCGGGTATTAATATTGAGATCATTGATGGGAAATTAGAAGCCGCATTAGTTTTTTCAAATCACATTGAAGAATTATTGAACCCTAAGTTTGCTTATTTGTATATTGATGTGGGTGGAGGAAGTACAGAGCTTACTCTTTATTTTAATCAAAAAGTAATTGCAGCTAAATCATTTGATATCGGAACAGTAAGGATGTTGCTTGGGAAGGATACAAAAGAAGAATGGGAAGAAATGAAAGCCTGGCTAAAAAGAAGCACGGTAGGAATTCATCCGCTGAATGCCATTGGTTCCGGTGGAAACATCAATAAGATATTTAAAATGGCAAATAAAAAAGAAACGAAACATTTAACTTACGAAAAATTAAAAGGACAATACGAAATGCTTTCTTCTTACACTTACGAAGAACGCATGGAACGCTTAGGTTTAAAACCCGATCGTGCCGATGTAATTGTGCCCGCTGCTAAAATATTTTTGACTGTAATGAAAACAGCTGATATTGATAAAGTGTACGTTCCTCAAATTGGATTATCGGATGGAATTGTTCATGATCTGTATGACACTTATAAAGCCAAACAAAAATAAATTTGCTTTTCATTAATTACATATTGTTTCTCTCTTTTTCGATCACCGATGCCATCGATATTTTTTTGGTCGCGGTTATTTTGTACTTGTTGTACAATATGGTGAAAGGCACTTCCGCTGTAAATATTTTTATTGGTCTGGCGGTCATTTATTTTTTGTGGATCATTATCCGTGCACTTGATCTGAAATTGCTGAGTTCTTTAATGGGGAAATTCATCAACGTTGGTGTAATTGCAATAATGGTTGTGTTTCAGCAGGAGATCCGTAAATTTTTATTGTATATCGGCTCCAGTGAATTTATCCGCAGCCGTAACTGGAAAAATCTTTTATTATTTAAATTAGTACCATCAGAATCGGACGCTATTGAACTAGATGTGGACTCAATTATTGATGCCTGTGTAAGTATGAGTGAAACCAAAACAGGCGCATTGATCATTGTTTCGCGTAAATCAGATCTTAAATTTTACATTAGTTCCGGAGAATCGATCGATTCAGCTTTAACCGACAGAATGCTCGAAAATATTTTCTTTAAAAATTCACCATTACACGATGGAGCTGTTATTATTAAGAACAACCGAATAATTGCTGCACGCTG
>JANYCL010000360.1 GCA_025360355.1 Sphingobacteriaceae bacterium | reverse complement strand
CATTGATAAAAACGCCATTATTGAAGATCATCATAAATGGCCGGTGCTAATGAGTGCCAATTTATTTAAGTAATTGAAAAAAATCTTTATATTTTGTGAATCAGATCCGAATAAAGAGCCAAGGGTGATTAGAACTATAGAAGCACTTTCCGGAAATTTTGAAATGACGGTTTGCGGTTATCTTCCTTATAAGGATTTGAATTTCTTTGATGTGGGAAATTTTATTGAACAAAAAAAAATTATTTCTTTTCACTTAAAATTCCCTGCATTGATCCGAAAACCGATCTCTGCTTTCCTCAATCTGTTTTACTATAAGAAAAGCGATAACATCTTAAATCCATTACTGAATATTGAAAAAACAGCCGAAGCCTTGAGTAAGTTAAAACCAAACGTAATTATTTGTCATGGACTTGGTTTCCTCCAGCTTTGCTCTTATATGAAAACGGACGAAATAAAATTGATCTTGAACGCTCATGAATATTATCCTGCAGAGTTTGAACATGAAGAGTCATGGAAGGAAATGGGAGAGCGGTATAAATTGATCCTCAAAAAATATGCCCGACAAATAGATCTTATTTTTTCGGTTAATGGAACTATTGGAGAAAGATATGAGAAAGAATTCAAAATTCCGTTTGTAGAAGTTATTAATGCGCCGGATTATGTTGAAGACATTATTCCCTCTGAAGTAGTGTCTCCAATTAAAATAGTACATCATGGAAGCGCTCTTGCCAATAGGAAAATTGAAGTCATGATCGATGCAATTTTAAGTAGTACCCTCTCGTGCGAATTGCATTTGGTTTTAGTGCCAACTGAAAAGGAGTATTATGAGTTCTTAAGAATAAAGTACAGGCTCGAAAAAAGAATAATATTTTCCGAACCGGTTAACGTAAAGGACATTTCGAAAAATATTAACAGGTATGATCTTGGCATTTACCTTTTACCGCCTTTGAATTTTAATAATTTAAACGCTCTTCCAAATAAATTTTTTGAATTCATACAAGCGAGGCTTGCCATTCTGATCAGCCCGAATCCGGAAATGAAAAAACTGGTTGAGCAGTATAATTTGGGATGTGTTACGGCGGATTTTTCTCCTGCTTCACTAACAGGATCTTTAAATTCGCTCACTCTGGAGAGGATCAGAGAATATAAAAACAACTCTCAAAAATTTGCGAAAGAACTATCTTCTATCAAAACAAAGCAGGTGATGTTGGCAGCGGTTAACCAATTATGTGCGGCATAGCGGGTATATGGAATCTTAATGGAGAATCTTTAGAGCTGAACACTCTGAAAAGATTCACTGATTCTATTTCCCACCGTGGTCCTGATGGTTCGGGTTATGATCTATTTTGTAACAATACATTAGGACTCGGTCATCGCCGCTTATCGATATTAGATCTGAGTGAAGCAGGAAAGCAGCCAATGTATAATTCTGAAAAAGATCTTGTCATTAGTTTTAATGGGGAAGTATACAATTTTATTGAGATAAAGAAAGAACTTGAGTTAAGCGGTGAAAAATTCGTGACGGAAACTGACACCGAAGTTGTTTTGAGAGCTTATAAAAAATGGGGGAAAGATTGTCTGAATAAATTTAACGGCATGTTTGCCATTGCTATTTGGGATGTGAAAAATGAGGAATTATTTTTGGCCCGCGATCGTTTTGGTGTGAAACCATTGTATTATTTATTTCTCCCCGGTAATAAATTGGCATTTGCTTCAGAAACAATTGCTTTCAAAAATCTTGATGGTTACTCAAGGGAAATAAATTCTAAAATATTGAATATTGCTTTATCTACGCCTGATGTTATTGAGGGTTCCGATAAAACGATATTCCAAAACGTTTATCAATTATTACCCGGACATTTTTTGACCGTCAAACAAAAAGAGGAACCGAAACTAAAACGCTGGTGGAATACAGAAGATAATTTTGTTAAAGTCCCTGAATCTTACAACGACCAAATAGAAGAATTTACAAAACTTTTTGAAAATTCTTGCAAATTAAGAATGCGAAGTGATGTAAATATTGCATCTGCATTAAGCGGTGGATTGGATTCAAGTGCGGTGTATTGCACATTACATAAATTAAAAAATTCAGGAAGTAATATTGAACGCTTACCGCAAAACTGGCAAAAAGCTTTCGTCGCAACATTTCCGGGAACAACAGTAGATGAAAAAAAATATGCCGAGCAGGTTGTTAAATACGTAAATGGAAATGCAGTCTATATAACTCCTGATTATAAAAATTTGGTGAACGATGTTATTACCGCTACTAAATTATTTGATGGTATCATTCAAACTCCTATTACTTCTATTTCTGATGTGTATAAGTCAATGAAACAAAATGGAATTACTGTTTCTCTCGACGGACATGGTGTTGATGAAATGATGTACGGTTATAATACTTATGTTTTTGAAGCATTTTATGATTGCATCAAGAAAAAGCAATTCGACAAAGCAAAAGAATATGCTAAAATTGTTTGCGGTTTGTCTCCGGATTATAAATACGATGATCTTTTAAAAACCATCAAACAGTTTGACAAGTCTGCTTTGGAAAAAGGAATCTCTTTTGTAAAAAATAAATTTAGTGGATCAAATGACGCTTCTATTTCTTCTTCAGATTCGACGAGCTGGACAAACGCTATAGATAAAAATACTTATGATGAAATTGTTTCGGGTTTTGGAAATCCTTCTCAATTAAGTTCTCCTGAACAAAAAATGTATAACGATTTTCATTATAGAAGTCTGCCAATTAATTTACGTGATTTCGATCGTGCTTCGATGCAGCATGGTATAGAAATACGAATGCCTTTTATGGATTACAGGTTGGTACAATATGTTTTTTCGCTTCCATTAGAATCAAAATTGGGCGGAGGATTTACAAAACGTATTTTACGTGATGCTATGAAAAACGCAATGCCTGAAGAGATAAGAACGCGCACCTTAAAGATAGGAATCGGTGCACCAATGAAAGAATGGTTTAATAACGAATTAAAAACTTATATTCTCGACACTGTTCATTCAAACAGATTTACAAATTCTTCTTATTGGAATGGGAAGGAAATTAAAAGTTCAGTAGATAAAGCATACACTGAAAATAGTTTGAATAAAAATTTCTGTAATAAAACCTGGGCGTTTTTAAATGCCGATATAATTTTAAATGGATAATAAGAACTATAGAATGTGCACGCGATGCGTGATGGATACAACCGCCCCGGAAATTGTGTTTGACGAAAAGGGCGTTTGTAATTTTTGTAAGGAGTATGATGTGCTTGCTGTTAAAACAGTTTTACGTCCTCTTGATGTGCGACTAAAAGAATTAGATGAAGCAGTTTTAAAAATAAAAGAATTAGGAAAGGGACAAAAATACGATTGTCTCATTGGATTAAGCGGTGGTGTGGATAGCTCTTATATTTGCCTGTGGGCAAAAAAAGTTGGATTACGTCCGCTTATTGTCCACTTCGATAATGGCTGGAATAGTGAATTGGCTGTAAAGAATATTGAAAACATAATTCAGAAACTGGGGTTTGATCTGCACACGCATGTAATAAGCTGGGAAGAATTTAAAGATCTGCAATTGGCATATTTAAAAGCTTCAGTAATTGATATTGAAGTTCCAACAGATCAATTAATTTTCGCATCCTTATTTAAGATCGCAAAAAAATATAAAATTAAATCGGTTGTAAACGGACTCAATATTGTTACAGAAGCTATTTTACCTCGAAGCTGGGTTTACATGGACAAATTAGATATTGTTAATTTAACTAACATCCATAAAAAATTTGGAACCATCCCACTTAAAAATTTTCCAAAACTTGGTTTAACGAAACAATATATTAACCGTATTCTTTATAAAATGAATTCGGTGGCACCTCTAAATCTTCTCGATTATAATAAAAATGAGGTGAAGGAAACTTTAATAAATGAATTAGGTTGGCGCGATTATGGTGGAAAACATTACGAATCTGTATTTACGCGTTTTTATCAAGGATATATTTTACTTAAAAAATTTGGTGTTGATAAACGTAAAGCACACTTATCTACAATGATCGCTTCAGGGCAAATTACGAGGGAAGAAGCACTTCAAGAATTAGCAAGACCAACTTACGATGAAAAATTGCAAAAAGAAGATCTTGAGTATGTAATTAAAAAGTTTGGTTTAACTCAGTCGGAATTTGATGAACTGATGAACAAACCTACCGTTCCTCATGAATTTTATGGTACGCAATGGGATAAACATGAGTTCAGGAAACATTATATTTTTAAAAGATTAGTTGGTCCGTTACTGAACGTGGTAGCAGCGATAAAAAAATAATATGGCCAACGTTGCTCTTTTTATTTTCGGTGTTGGTGAACTTACTGGTGGAGGCGGAGCAGAACGTTTTTTCGCTGATTTTTTCGAAGTTTATCAGCGATCAAAAACAAAACACCGTTTATATTACATAATTGATAAAGGATCTGTCGAAAATCTTAATAAGGTTGGAAAATTAAAAGAGAGCAAGAACTTACTTAATTTTAATGGTTTTTCGAACCGATTTAAAGATACACTTGAGTTATTTGGTTTAGTGAAGTTTATAATTGCTAAACGAATTAAATTAATTCACATTCCATTGTATTCTGTAAGTTATATCCCTTTAATAAAGAAACTGAATAATTTACCTTCCTTTTTGAAACCCAAGATCGTCATAAATATTGTGAATTGTTATGTGCCATTTGCACTAAAGGATGAAAACCATGTTTCTCATAAGGGAATAAAAGGCACATATGAACCTCTATTTAAAGATGTAAGTGTGAATGGATATTTTTGTTGGAATCAGAATTTTGTGGATTATGTAAATACAACTTCTGTTTACCCTCTCGAAAAGCAACCATTGCTTTATGCTATTAAGTCACGTTTTTCCGATACAAAGAAATTTTTTCCTGCTGAAAAGAAAAATGAAATTGTTTTTGCATCAAGATTAGATTCTCAAAAACACCCTCAATGGTTTGTAGAAGCTATCGATATATTAAATAAACAAAATCCTGAATTACTAAAAAATTGGAAGTTTGTATTGAGCGGGAA
>JANYCL010000342.1 GCA_025360355.1 Sphingobacteriaceae bacterium | reverse complement strand
TCCAATGGAGCTTTCAACTTATTTCAGAATTAATGCATCCGGCACAGGACAATTTGAACGAACATTAATTATTGCCGATGAAGGTTCTTACGTTTCTTACCTCGAAGGTTGCACAGCTCCTGCACGCGATGAAAATCAATTGCACGCAGCAGTTGTAGAAATTATTGCACACAAAGACGCTGAGGTAAAATACAGCACCGTGCAAAACTGGTATCCCGGTGATAAAGATGGAAAGGGCGGCGTATTTAATTTTGTTACGAAACGTGGAATTTGTTTAGAAGATAATTCAAAAATTAGCTGGACACAAGTGGAAACCGGTTCTGCTGTCACCTGGAAATATCCTTCAGTAGTTTTAAAAGGAAATAATAGCGTTGGCGAATTTTATTCTGTTGCAGTAACAAATAATTATCAGCAAGCGGATACCGGAACAAAAATGATCCACATTGGCAGGAACACACGTTCAACAATTATATCAAAAGGAATTTCTGCAGGCTTCAGCAATAACAGTTACCGTGGTTTAGTTCAGATCCGTAAAGGCGCGACTAACGCCAGAAATTTTTCGCAATGCGATAGTTTATTAATGAGTGATAAATGCGGTGCACATACTTTTCCATATATTGAAATAAAAGATAAGTCAAGTATTGTTGAACACGAAGCTACAACGAGTAAAATTGGTGAAGATCAAATATTTTATTGTAAGTCACGCGGCATTGATACCGAAAAAGCAATTGGGTTAATTGTGAATGGCTATTGTAAGGAAGTATTAAATAAACTTCCAATGGAATTCGCGGTTGAAGCACAAAAATTATTAGCCATTAGTTTAGAAGGCAGCGTAGGATAAAATTTCGGAATTGCAAGATCAACAAAATATTCTTTCAAAGTATAGTATATTACTTACAGGCTTAATAAGTTTTGTATTAATTTATTTTTTTATCTGGCGCACAGATGCAATTGGCTACAAAACATTAATTGATGGTGACGGAAGAGATTACTACTCTTATTTAATGTCAATTTTCATTGATAAAAATTTAGGCCATCAGGATCTGACACCTTGGTATGTTATTCAAACGCCAACCGGTACAATTAATGTTCACACTGCAGGAGTTTCAATTTTATTATTACCATTTTTCTTAGTTGGATATGTATGGGCTTCCTGGTTTGGTTACGATGTAAATGGAGTGAGTGAGCCATTTCAGAAAATGATAAGTTTTGGCGGTTTGTTTTATGCTTTAATAGGATTGTATTTTATCCGTAAACTTCTTATTAAATTAAACATAAAAGATCTTGCGATCGCAATTACACTAGTATTGATTTTCTTTGGCACTCATTTATTAAACTATAGTTTAAATGAGCCGGTGATGTCGCATGTTTATTCATTCGCTCTCATATCTGCATTTTTATATTATTCGTATCAGGTTTTTAATTCGGGGGAGCGGAAATATTTTTTATTGATGGCGGTTACATTAGGACTTATAATCCTTGTTCGTCCGATCAACGGAATTGTTTTAGGGATCATCCCAATATGGTCAAATTCGTTCAGGGAGTTTCTTCAAAAAACAGGATCCATTTTTAAGACTCAAACAAAAAGCATGATACTTGCAGGATCACTTTTCATGACAACAATTTTTATTCAGGCATTTATCTGGCTAGCACAAAATGGAAAAGTGATGCAATGGAGCTATAAAGATAATGGCTTGTATTTTTTCAGTCCGAACACTTTTAAAATGTTATTTGGTTTTAATGCGGGATTTTTTATTTACACACCTTTATGTTTATTATTAATGTTTGGACTAGTTCCATTATTTAAAGAGAACTCCTACAAGTTTTTAATAATGACTTTCTTTCTTTTATTCATGTTCTATTTATTTTCTTGCAGTTGGGCCTACACTTATTTTGATGGCTTAAGTATCCGTCCAATGGTCGATTTTTTTGGAGTGTTTGCAATTTTGGGAGCGAAATTAATTTCTTCTTTACAAGGAAAACTGAAAACAGTTTCTATATCTGCACTCGGTTTATTTATGGTTTTGAATTTAATAACATGTTATCAATACAAAGCCGGCATTTTACCTCCCGCTAACATGAACTACCAAAAATATAAATATATATTTTTAAAAACAGATAAAAAATATGTTGGTGTTTTAGGAGGCTGCAACGATCTGTTGCCTTACGCAAAAACACATCCTGAAAAGTTCCAGTACTTTAATAGTCTTGTTGCGGGTAGTAATTTGGATTGCACAAATAATGAGTATCCATTTGGCTACGAACTTAAAAACATAACCTTTGCAACGAGTAAGATCTATGTGAAGGCAACAATAAAACGTAAAGAACTTAAATTAAATTCTTCTTCAGGTGCATTCATTGTTTTTAATACTGAGTCGCCCGAAAAAGTTATTCGGAACATGCAGATATTTAAACTAAATGATGTTCCATCAGAAAAATGTTGTGAATGGCAAACCTGGGAATACAATGTAACCATGGATGGAAGAATTCAAATTGGTGACAGACTTCAGGTATTTATTTGGAATAAAGAGAAGCAGCCATTTTTAATTGACGATTTTAAAGTAGAAGTATATAATTATAATTACAATGAATAACATGATAACAATAAAAAATTTGCACGCCTCAATTGGCGACAAAGAAATTTTAAGAGGAATAAATCTGGAAGTGAAAGCAGGAGAGGTTCATGCCATAATGGGACCAAACGGTTCAGGCAAATCTACTTTATCCGGTTTGCTTGCAGGAAAACAAGATTATGAAGTTACTGAAGGAGAAGTAATTTTTAATGGGAAGAATTTTTTGGAATTATCTCCTGAAGACAGGGCACGCGAAGGTTTGTTTTTAGCTTTTCAATATCCTATGAAAATCCCCGATATAAACAATATTAATTTCTTGAAAACAACGCTAAATAAGATCAGAACTGTTTTCAAGAAATTAATATTACTTACACCGAGAATTTC
>JANYCL010000337.1 GCA_025360355.1 Sphingobacteriaceae bacterium | reverse complement strand
AGAACGTCAATTAAATTTTTTAGTGAACGACAAACTCAATAATATTTTACCGCCATTTGTAAATCATGGCACATTAGGTTTAAATTTAGGAATGCAGGGCGTACAATTTACAGCAACATCAACTACCGCAGAAAATCAAATGTTATCCAACCCAATGTACATTCACAGTATTCCAAGCAATAATGATAATCAGGATATTGTCAGCATGGGAACTAACGCTGCGTTAATTTGTAAAAAAGTAATTTTAAATAGTTACGAAGTTTTGGCTATTGAGTGGATGACAATTTTACAAGCAATAGATTATTTAAAGATCGAAGATAAATTATCTTCACGATCAAAAGAAGTTTATACAAGTTTACGCAAAGTGTTTCCTTGTTTTAAGGAAGATCACATTAAGTATAAAGAAATAAAAGCAGTTAGGGATCATATTTTTTACAATCATATAGAAGTATTATGAGTTACGCATTAGTTACAGGCGGTTCACGCGGTATTGGAAGAGCATGTTGCATTAAACTTGCAGAGATGGGTTTAAACATTCTTATTAATTATACATCAAATGATGAGGAAGCAAAAAAAACACAGGAAGCCGTAAAAGCAAAAGGTGTTGATGCTGTATTGATGAAATTTGATGTAAGCAATATGGAAGCAGTTGACAAAGCAGTTGGCGGATGGATAGAAACACAAAAAGATAAACCCATTACAGTGTTAGTAAATAACGCAGGTATCAATAAAGATAATTTAATGGTGTTGATGAATCCGGAAGACTGGCACCGCGTAATGGATGTTGCAGTGAATGGTTTTTATTTTGTTTCGCGTCTTGTTGTTAAAGACATGGTGCATAAGCGCAAAGGCCGCGTTGTGAATGTTGTTTCTTTATCAGGATTAAAAGGTTTACCCGGACAAACAAATTATTCTGCATCAAAAGGCGCTGTAATTGCAGCGACAAAAGCATTAGCGCAAGAAGTTGGTAAACGCGGTATAACAGTAAACGCAGTTGCACCGGGTTTTATTAAAACTGATATGACTGCAGGTTTACCGGAAGCACAATTAAAAGCAATGATTCCAATGCAACGTTTTGGTGAAGCTGAAGAAGTTGCGAATGTTGTTGGTTTCCTTGCTTCAGATGCAGCATCTTATATTACAGCAGAAGTAATTTCAGTTAACGGAGGATTGTACAGTTAGCGAATTTGCGAGTTGTGAATTGGTGAGTTGATTTATTTAAAAAATGTTATTTTTACCTCGCTAACTCACTATCTCACTAAATCATACTTAAAATGAACAGAGTAGTTATAACAGGAATAGGAATTTGGTCGTGTCTCGGAAAAAATCTGGAGGATGTGAAAGATTCTTTATTCAATGGTAAATCAGGTATTGGATTTATTCCGGCAAGAAAAGAAATGGGATACCGTTCTGCTCTTAGCGGAATTGTTGAACGTCCTCAATTAAAAGGCGTGATCGACCGCCGTATGCGTGTTGGAATGCACGAACCTGCAGAATTTGCTTTTATGGCAACCGATCCCGCCTTAAAAATGGCAGGCATCGATATGGATTTTTTAGAAAAAAATGAAGTTGGTATTATTTATGGTAACGACAGCGTTGCAAAAGCAACTATGGATGCTATTGATACGATACGCTTAAAAAAAGATACAACACTTTTAGGTTCAGGTGCAATTTTTCAAACCATGAATTGTACTGTTTCCATGAATCTTTCTACCATGTACAAATTGAAAGGTATTAACTATACACTTTCTGCTGCTTGTGCAAGTGGTTCGCATTCCATTGGCATGGGATATTTAATGATCAAGTGGGGATTACAAAATCAAATTATTTGCGGCGGTGCACAGGAAGTAAATGATTATACATTTGGTGCATTCGACGGATTAAGTGCATTTTCGATCCGTGAAAATGAACCCGCAAAAGCTTCCCGCCCTTTTGATAAAGACCGCGATGGTTTAGTACCTAGCGGAGGGGGGGCGACCGTTATACTTGAAAGTTTAGAATCAGCACAAAAACGCGGCGCAACTATTTTAGCCGAAGTAGTTGGCTACGGTTTTTCTTCTAATGGAGAACATATTTCAAATTCGAATGTTGATGGACAAGTGCGCTCTTTATCTATGGCGCTTAAAGACTCAGGTTTGTCAGCAAAAGATATTGACTATATAAATGCACATGCCACCTCAACTCCCGGAGGTGATAAAGCTGAGGCACAGGCCCTTGATAAACTTTTTGCGGCAAGTAAAACACCCGTAAGTTCCACAAAATCAATGACTGGGCACGAATGTTGGATGGCGGGAGCCAGTGAAATAGTGTATTCGCTATTAATGATGCAGAACGATTTTATAGCCCCAAATATCAATTTTGAGACCCCTGATGAGGATTCAGCCAAGCTAAATATCATTGCTCAAACCAAACAACAAGCCGTAAATACCGTATTATCAAACAGTTTTGGCTTTGGAGGCACAAATTCTACCTTGATTATCAAGAAATTTGTATAAATTTGCGCTTTATTTGAATTTTTTCACATGACTAAGGAAGTAATTATTGAGAAGTGCATGGCCTTTTTTACCGAAGAATTTGAGGTAGATGGTTCTAAGATTTCAAACGACGCGAACCTTCGCGAAACTTTGGATCTGGATAGTTTAGATTATGTTGATCTTGTAGTTGTTATCGAAAGCAATTTCGGTTTCAAAGTAAAAGGTGAAGACTTTGTAAACATCCACACTTTCGACGATTTTTATAATTACTGTTTCACGAAAATTCAGGAAAAAGCGAAAGAAGTAGCTTAATTTATCTATCCCTTTTAAAAAGGTGAAAAAACAATCTCCCCAATGGGACGGTCAATCAAAAGCTAAAATTTTAGGCTATAAGATCTTTGTTTTCTTCTTAAATACATTCGGTCTCTCACCTACTTATTTTTTTCTAAGAATAGTTTCTACCTATTATTTTTTCTTCAGCAAACAAAATAAACACATCCGTAATTATTTAAAAACTGCACACGGTTATTCCAAATCAAAAGCATTTTGGGCGGTTTATAAGAACAATTATATTTTCGGACAAACACTACTCGATAAAGTCGCCAC
>JANYCL010000333.1 GCA_025360355.1 Sphingobacteriaceae bacterium | reverse complement strand
GAGTTATAATTTCGGAAAAATAAAAGTACAGGAGCGAGATATTAAGAGTAATGAAGAAGAAAAAGGAAGATTAGGAAAATAATTAACTGACCTCTTCAAATTGCAATTCATACAAACGTTTAAAATGTCCGTTCATATTTAGTAATTCCTTCTGTGAGCCTTGTTCTACAATTTCTCCTTTATCAAACACAATGATCTTATCTGCATTTTTAATGGTTGCTAATCGATGAGCAATAATAATGGACGTGCGTCCTTTACTTATTTTATCCAACGCTTTTTGTAAGAGTTGTTCGGTATGCGTATCAATGGTTGCGGTTGCTTCATCTAAAATAAATAACTTAGGATCGTAAACAAATGCGCGGATAAATGCAATGAGCTGACGTTGTCCTGCCGAAAGAGTCATTCCTCTTTCCTGCACAACATAATCATATCCGCCGGGTAACGACATCACAAAATTGTGTAAACCAATTTGTTTTGAAGCATCAATTACTTTGTCAAGCGTAATTTCAGGATTATGGAGAGTTATATTATTAAAAATGCTATCATTGAACAAATGAACGTCCTGCAATACAACACCGGTATTTTGACGAAGTATTTCTAATTTGTAATTATTGATATTCACATCATCTACCAAGATCTCGCCTTTATTCAGATCGTAAAAACGACTCAATAAATTAATAATTGTTGATTTTCCTGCACCTGTTGCGCCAACGAGTGCAATTGTTTGTCCGGAATTAATTTTAAACGAAACATTTTTTAAAACATAGTTCTCATCATTATACGCGAACCAAACATTTTTAAATTCTATATTTCCTTTTACGTCGTCAAAAGTTTTTGTGCCTTTATCTTCAATAACTTCATTCGTATCTAAAACTTTAAATACTCTATCAGCCGATACAATTCCCATTTGCAAAGTATTTAAACGATCTGCAAGCATTCGTATTGGACGGAATAGCATACTTACCATCATCACAAAAAAAGTAATGTCCCCTAAACCAATGGCAAGTGAATTAGCACGAACACCAATGAACCAGATCAAAGAACCAATGGCAATTGCAGAAAGAATTTCTACAACCGGAAAAAATATGGAGTAGTACCAAATGGAACGAATGTTTGCTTTACGGTGTTTATCATTAATTGCCTTAAACTTTTCGTATTCTTGTTCTTCGCGGTTAAATAATTGTATGATGCGGATTCCTGTTAGGTGCTCTTGTGTAAATGTATTTAAGGAAGAAACTGCATTACGTACTTCATTAAATGTTTTTTTCACACCATTCTTAAATAAATTAGTTGCAATTAATAATAAAGGAACTGTAGTGAGAACAATTAATGTCAGCACCCAGTTTTTAATGAACATAACTACTACAAATGTGAGCAGCATTAAAATATCCCCTGTAATCACAATAAATCCTTCCGAAAAAACTTCACTCAATGCCTCTATATCTGAAACAGAACGCGTCACTAACATTCCCACCGGTGTTTTGTCGAAGTAAGAATTTTTTAAATGGAGAATATGTGTATAAACCTGATTGCGCAGATCTTTTACAATGCTTTGTCCTAAATAATTGGTGACAAAAATATTTCCGAATTGCAATAACGATTCGAAGATCAAAGAACCTAATATTAAAAAACCAATCAAGTTTAAAGATGAAAGATGGGTTGGATCGCCAACAAATTCGTTTAAAGCTTTACTAATTAAAAGCGGACGGACGATTGCGAAACCTGAAAGTGTAAGAGTAAGAAACAGCGAAGCGAAGAAATATTTTTTATACGGTTTGGTATAAGAAAGAATTCTTTTTAGAAGCTGCGGATTTAATTTATTTTTTTTCTCTTCGCTCACAGAAACAGTTCCTTAGGATATTGTATTTCGGCTAAAAATAAACCGTGTGCAGGTGCCGACATTCCCGCTTCGGTTCGTTTTTTCTCATCAATTATTTTTTTAAAATCATCCAATGTTATTTTATTTTTTCCCACTAATAATAAAGTTCCCACAATAGCGCGTACCATGTTGCGTAAAAACCGATCAGCAGTAATTACAAAACACCATTCATTGTCGCTTATTTGCATCCAGCTTGCTTCCGATACGTAACAAATGTTGGTTTTAGCCGATGTGTGTAATTTGCTAAAGCTGGTGAAATCTTTCGTTTCTAATAAAACTTCGGCGGCTTTGTTCATTAATTCAAAATCAATTGGTCCGTATTGATACCAGGAAAAATTTTCCATGAATGGATTTTTGTGCTGATGAATATAATAATGGTAGGTGCGGGCTGTAGCATCAAAACGGGCGTGTGCTTCTTCTGTAACTTTTTGAATTGAGAACACACTGATATCAGAGGGAAGAACTGTATTTAATTTATAAACCCAATGTTGGAGATTTTCTGATAGATCGGTTTCACAATTAAAATTAGCATAAAAGGTCCGGGCGTGTACTCCTGTATCGGTACGGCCACAGCCGCTCACTTCAATACTTTCCTGCAACAACATTAACAGTTTTTCCTGTAAAACCTGCTGTATGGTATTAGGCGTATTTTCCTGTATTTGCCAGCCATTGTACTTAGTTCCGTTATAGGCCAGTTTAATAAAGTAGCGCGACATCCCTGTGGTTTGTGAATTAATAATATCTTTACAATTCGTAATTATGGGTAAAGTTAGCAAGAATATTGTTTTAAACGATGTAGAACTTATAGATACTTCTGTAGAGGGAAAATCGGTGGCTAAGCACGAGGGTTTGGTTATTTTTTGTGAGGGAGGCGTGCCTGGCGACATAGTAGATATTAATATTTTCAGGAAGAAAAGTAAACTTGCTGAGGCCAAAGTTATTGAGATAAAAAAAGCGTCCGAACATCGTGTTAAGCCTGAATGTATTCATTTTGGAACGTGTGGCGGATGTAAGTGGCAAAACATGAACTATGAGTCTCAACTAATATTTAAACAAAAATTTGTAAGCGATGCTTTGATCCGAATTGGAAAATTAGATATTCCTGAAATTCTGCCCATTTTTAAAAATGAGAGCCCATATTTTTATCGCAATAAATTGGAATTTTCTTTCTCCAATAAAAAATGGTTAACCGTTGAGCAAATTGAAAGTGAAGAGACAGTAGAAAATAAAAATGCTTTGGGATTTCATATTCCCGGTCGTTTTGATAAGGTGTTGGATATTGATAAATGTTATTTACAACCGGATCCTTCTAACCAAATACGGAATGAAGTTCGTGATTATGCTGAGAAAAATAATTTAACTTATTTCGACATCAGGGATAAAGGTGGCATGCTAAGAACGCTGATGATCCGTGTTACAGGAATTGGAGAAGTAATGGTTGTTGTTGCGGTTTACGATTGGCTGGAGAAAGAATTATTTGCGTTGTTAGAACATTTGAAAATAAATTTTCCTCAGATCACTTCTTTGCAATATACTCATAACCCGAAGGGAAATGATAGCATGGATGGTTTGGAAATTAAAACTTACTCTGGTCGCGATTTTGTTTATGAAGAGATGGAAGGATTGAAATTTAAAATTAGTCCAAAATCATTTTATCAAACTAATTCAGCCCAAGCTTACAATTTATATAAGATCACAAGAGAATTTGCCGGTTTAACCGGGAATGAATTGGTTTACGATCTGTACACTGGAACAGGAACTATTGCCAATTTTGTGGCGCGTAATTGTAAAAAAGTGATTGGAGTCGAATATATTGAAGATGCGGTTAAAGATGCAAGAGAAAATTCGAAACTCAATAAAATTGAAAATACTTTTTTTGCAGCCGGTGATATGAAAGATGTTTTGACAAATGATTTTATAAAACAGCATGGTCAGCCTGATATAATTATTACAGATCCTCCACGGGCGGGAATGCATGAGGATGTTATTAAAGTCATGCTAAATGCAAGCCCGCAAAAAATTGTTTATGTAAGTTGTAATCCATCAACACAAGCGCGCGATCTGGCTTTAATGGCACATCAGTATACTATTGTAAAAATTCAACCTGTAGACATGTTCCCTCAGACTGCTCACGTAGAAAATGTGGTTTTACTGGAAAGAAAATAAAATATAACTTTGCGTCTCCGCGTCTTTGCGAGAAAACATAACGAATGCTTGGCCTAAAATTAGAAACCGACCCCAATTGGGTTAACATAGTAGAGAAAAACATCTCTGAAATTTTAACTGATCACGCTTGGTGCGAACAAAAGGCGGCAAGCAATGCCATTTCATTGGTGATTGGATTTCCTGAAAAGAGCGACCTTGTAGAAGCCATGCTAAGCATTGCCAAAGAAGAACTCACGCATTTTGAAATGGTCCACAAAAAAATTATTGAACGGGGGTTTGAATTTGGTGTTGAACGAAAGGATTATTACGTGAATGATCTTTATAAATTCATGCGTAAAGGATATAAAAGAAAAATTGTTTTGATAGACCGTTTATTATTTGCCGCCCTTGTAGAAGCGAGAAGCTGTGAACGTTTCAGGATCTTATCGGAACAGATCAGCGATAACGATCTAAAAGCATTCTATAAAGAATTAATGATAAGCGAAGCAAACCATTACACAACATTCCTGGGCTTTGCAAGAAAATACGGAGAAGGAGTAGAGGATGTAAATGCACGCTGGCAACAATGGCTTGATCATGAAGCTAAAGTGATCCGTAATTACGGGAAAGAAGAAACTATGCACGGCTAGTTCAGTAGGCAGCGGCAGTTGGCAGGAAGCAGTCTTTTATTTTGTCTCTCCTGTCCCTTTAGTCTCTTTAGTCCCTTCAGTCTTGAGTAACTTAACATCGGCAATCAGTTTATTTACGGCAACACTGTCCGTTCCATCATACATTCCGCGGATGCGTTTTTGTTTATCGATCAATAAAAATAATTCGCTGTGTAAAAA
>JANYCL010000286.1 GCA_025360355.1 Sphingobacteriaceae bacterium | reverse complement strand
TCCTTTTTCTTTTGCAATGGTTGCTTTTGTTCTGCGTTTTGGTTTGTAAGGGAGATATAGATCTTCCAGTCGTGATAAAGTTTCCGCGGCTAGAATTTGCTCTTTTAATTCCGGAGTTAGTTTTCCTTGACCTTCAATTGTTTTTAAAATACTTTCGCGGCGTTGTTCGAGTTGACGTAACCGTTCAATTTCTGTTTTAATGGCAAGAACCGCAACTTCATCTAAACTTCCTGTCATTTCTTTACGATAACGGGAAATAAAGGGAACAGTGCCTCCTTCATCTAACAGATCAACAGTTGCTTTTACTTGCTTCGAATCAATTTTTAATTCGTCGGCTATCTTAAAAAATAATCTTGCTTCGCTCATAGTACATTTTCTTACAAGCAAATTTAGAATTATAAGAGGTAAAACTGGACTTATTTTATTAACAGTAAAGAGGGAGTTATAACCTTGGGTTATCGATTTGCAATCCGTGACAGGTAGAACTCTCTGCACTGATTATAAATCTACGCACTTTTTATGGTTATTAATTTATCCTTGAGAAAAAGAGTTAAAGAAAAAACACACTAATAATTAGAAAAATAGTTTTTTAGTTAAATTGAATAACATAATTTTTTCCATTGAATTCTCGTTTGATCTTCAAAATTCGTTTACCTTTTTTCTTATCTAATGCCAAAATTTGCCAAGTGCCATTTCTACTGATAAATACATTTAGAGTTTGAATTCCCATATTATATGTGTCAAAAGTAATATTTAAATTTTTTAATTTATCTGTAAAGTGATAAGAGCCGGCACCAAGTATTGACTCAAGGGCGTAATCGTTAGGGTAAGAGTGCTCATTGTTTTTATCAAAAAATTCCCAACTTATACTAGAAGTAATATCTTTACCAATAATAGTATTTAATAATGGAATGCTATCTACACCATCAACTTCATATAATGTTAAAAAATACGAACCTACTATATCCGATTTAGGCGAATTAAATAATTTGCGTCTATTCTCAGGATATTTTTTACATGTTGTTAAAAACATTAAAATACCAATGAGAATAAAAAAATATTTAAAATGTTTAGGCATTTTTATTTATTTGAATGCTGCTTTTCATACATCAGAAATCACAATCGCGTACCAATAACCAAAATATCATCCACCTGTTCAAGCGAACCGCGCCATTCTTCAATGGTTTTGTGAAGAAGTTCACCTTGCTCGTCCATGCTCAAATGTTGATTATCGAGGAGTAATTGTTTGAAAACAGAATATTTTAATTTTTTTCCATTCGGTCCGCCGAACTGATCAGCGAAACCATCTGAGAAAATATATAATGTATCACCTTCCTGTAATGGAATGCTATGGTTCGTGAATTTTTTATTCTCACCTGCTTTTAAATTTCCTATAGGGAATTTATCAGCTTTATATTCTATCAACTCACCTTTACGAATTAACCACAGCGGATTATAAGCGCCGGCGTAGTCCATCACATTTGTTTTACGGTTGAATGAACACAAAGAAATATCCATTCCGTCTTTTACTTCACTGTTTTCAATATTGGATTGACGTAATGTAGCACTAACATTTTTATTTAACTCATTTAAAATATCTGAAGGTTTAGTTAAACCTTGTTCTCCAACGATCTGATCCAATTTACTATGACCAACAATACTCATGAATGCACCCGGCACACCGTGACCTGTACAATCAACTGCGGCGAACAACACCTGATCTTTTTTATCATCGAGCCAATAGAAATCACCGCTCACAATATCTTTCGGTTTAAATAAAATAAAAGTTTTTGGCAAATATTTTTTTACAAAATCATTGGGAGGTAAAATTGCGTCTTGAATTCGTTTTGCATAACGTATACTTGCAGTGATATCTTTATTGATCTCATCGAGTTCAATATTTTTTTGTACAACTTCCGCCGTGCGTTCTTCAACTTTCTCTTCGAGAATTTTATTTTCACGTACTAATGCGCGTTCTCTAACTTTAATATAACTTAATACTATAGCTCCACCAACTACGATCACAATAACATAGAACCACCATCTTTTCCAGAATGGCGGAGCAATGCTGAAATAAATTTCTTTCGGATCTTTATTGCAAACTCCCATGCTGTTGCACGCGATCACTTTAAAAGAATATTGTCCGGGAGGAAGATTGGGATACGAAACAAAATTTTGTTTAGTGGAAGGCCGCCAGTCTTCATCGTAACCTTCCAATTTTATTTTGTATGTGATGCCTTCGGGATTAGAAAGTGAAATACCAATGAAAGCAAAATCCAAAGAATTCTCCTTATAAGACAATTCAATTTTTTCAGTGATGGGAAAATCTTTTTGATTGATCCTTAAATTAGTAATGTGTAAAGATGGTTCCGGCAAAACTTCATTATCAAAATCCGGATCATATTTGAAAACACCATTCACCGTTCCGAACCAAATGTTATTTTCTCTATCAGAAAAAACCGCTTTGGCTTTAGCTTCTATTCCTGTAAAACCATCATTTTTTTGGTAAGAGAAAAATTGTTTTCTCTCCTGATCGAATTTTGAAAGTCCTTTATTCGTGCCTAACCAAATATTATTTTTTTGATCAGCGATCACAAGCGTAATAAAATCTGAAAGCAAACCATCGCTCACTTTATATTTCTGATAAACATCTTTTCCATAAACAAAAACACCACCGCCTTCTGTACCGATCCACATTTGTTTTTTCTTATCCATGCAAATGGAAGACACACTTTGGTAAGTTAAACCGTTTTCTTTGTTGATGGTCTTGAAAGAAGAACCATTGTAAAGCGAGATCCCTTTGTGTTTGGTTCCGATCCAAATATTTCCTTCGCTGTCTTCGGTAATGCAAGTTACGTCGTTATCAACTAAACCGTCAATAGTGCGTAAACTTTTTATGGTTTCTGAATTCAGATCATAAATTGTAATTCCGTCAATGGTACCGATCCATAATTTGTTTTTTGTATCGATGAATAAGCAACTCACATAAGGATTTACAAATTCAAAGAGCTGTGGTTGCGCCGAAAATTTTCCCGTAGCGGCTATGTATTTTACTACCCGTCCCCCCCAAATTCCGATCCACATATTTCCGTTCTTATCTTTTACGATAGAACGCACATTGCTGGTCGGACTTCCTTCTATTACTGGAATATTTTTAAATTGTTTTTCAGAAATAATTTCTTTCGGATCGTAAATTGTAATTCCTTCGTTGGTGCCGAACCAATAATTTTTAGAATCGTCCTGACAAATTGCCCACACCTGCGAATTAATTAATCCATTCGCTTTCGAGAAAGAAACAAATTTCTCTCCTTTAAAGATCTGTAAACCTTCACCGAGAGTTCCAATAAGAATATTTCCTTCGTTATCTTCGGTAATACTTTTTATTTTATTTACCGCTAAACCATCGCCGGTATTAAATACCGTGATCTTTTTCGCAACATCAATTTTACACAACCCGACATTAAACACAGATGCCCAAATATTATTTTTGTGATCTTTAAAGATCGTATAGACGAAATTATTGGTAACAACTCCTGAGTTAGCATTCACAAAGTTGTGCGAATCAAAAATAATTTCAAATTGTTTCCTGCCGGTATTGTATTTGTGAATTAAACCGTTTGAAGTCCCTAACAAAACATTATCATTCTCACCCAATAGAAAAGAAGTGATCTGAGCAAATGGCATACCTTCAGGACGGAAGAAATCAAATTTTCCTGTCTTTGCATCCATCCATTTCATTCCTACATCAGTTAGGAACCACATGTTGCCGTTCTTGTCTTGCTGTGTTGATAAAACATATTGACTCAATCCTTCTTTGGAAGTATAAACTTTATAATTCGCTTTATCATTTAAATTTCCATCAGGATCTAAAATAACAATGGCGCCGACTGCAGACGAGATCCAAATTTGCCCTTTTTTATCTTGTGATAAAGAAAATATTTTTTTGTCTTTAGGAAGGAGTTCACAAATAACAGGAACAAATTTACCATCGCTGTATTTGGTGAGCGAACCGTTTTCGTGGGCTAACCATAAATTTCCTTTAGCATCAGCTAACAAGCAAGCAACGTTATTATCTGCTAATCCGCTTTCAGTTGTGTAATTGGTAAAATTCTTTCCGTCGAATTTAGAAATTCCGCTTTCACTCGCTAACCAAAAATAACCGTTCTTATCTTGGGTAATTGCAGAAACATTTGATTGCGGCAAACCATCTTGAACACCATAATTGGTGAAAGGATAAGTTTGCGATCTGAGTAAAACAGGAAATAAAAAAAGCAGGACTAATTGTATAATTTTTTTGTGACTCATAATTTATACAACAATGCTTTTTATTTTTTGATAAAGAAAAATGTCCCGCCTTCGTCTTCCAGATCTTTTATCTTACCAAATTTAGGCGCTTGATTACCTGCAGCAGTAACAGCAGAAATAACTTTCTTAGCAATTTTATCAATGGAAATACAACCATCAGGATTATTTATCAATGCAGCAGAGAATGTTTTGGTGAATTGAGAATTATCAGAAGCTAATTCATAACCCGCAGAAGTAATTACTTGTGAAGATTTGGATTTAGTTAATTCCCAATTTTCACAGCGTTGATTTTCATCTGCTCCGCGCATTGCTAATAAAAAGGATGGTCCTGATTCACAAGCATCAGTCACCATTAAGATGTGCAATAATTTCCCAGTGTAAGATTGCATTGCAGCTTTTAAATTGTTAATCCCAAAGAAACTAAATTCATCATCTGTCTTCGCATCAACCGGAACCCAATAACCTGTAGGACTAACAAATTTACCATGTCCCGCATACCAAATTACCAATGATTGAATATTGCTATTCTTAACGTGATCACGTAATTCGATAGAGAAGAATTTTTCCATATCGTATTTGGTCATGTCTTTTTTGTGAAGAATTTTTGTGACTTTATATCCTGCTAAAGCAGATTTCATTGCTAAAACATCTTTAGCAGGACCTTCTAAGCTCGCGAAGTTTTGGTATTTACCATTCTCAATAAACACAACCCATGTATTTCCCATTGGGTTTGTAGTTGCATCGGCGCCGCTGCGGTTGAGTGTAAACACTTGTATAGTTGTATTACCATTTGCGTCAACTACAGTAACCGTAATTTTTTGTTTGTTAGCGATAGAGATCTGCGAACTGAAAGTTGGATTTAGAGAAGTAACAGAATAAGAAGCTAAAACACCATCGATACTAATGGATTGAATTAAACTTTCATCCTTAACTCTTCCCTGAATATAAATTTCAGAAGCTATGCTTTCTAAATAAATTTCATTGTCGAAAGATGCCGCAGGCGCTTCAATGGCGATTACAGGTTTGTTAGCTTCTGTTTTTTCAATTTTTAAAACCTGGTTAGTTGTGTTCTCATAATCATCAGTTGCTAAAACAACAACTTCAGCCGCTTTTTTCATACCAACAACCTTACAGGTAAATGTTGGATTCAAAGAATCTTTATCAAACTCAGCTGGAGTTGAATTCACACTTATCGCTTTAATATGACTCGCATCTGTAATTACACCTTTAAAAATAACAGTATCTCTATCAGCTAAAACTTTTATGGATGTTTTATCGGGAACAGAAGGAGCAGTTAATGCAATTTCCGGTTTGTTAGCTTCACGGCTGAGATCAAAGATTTTTTTGCGCGCATCTTTTATGATGCCTTCAATTTTTGCATCGCCCGCTGCTAATTTTGCAACCTTGTTGTAATCTGCCACAGCAGATTTATAATTTAGAGCGCCCTCACTTGCAACGGCACGACTTATGTATGAATCAATATCTTTATCATCTAATTTAATTGCTTGCGAATAATCATTTACTGCATTCTGAAATTGTCCGAGTTTATAATAGATGCTTCCTCTTAATTTATGATTGAAAGCACTTGGCGCGGCTAAAATAACTTTAGTGATATCGTTCAAAGCATTTTGATAATCTTTTTTTGCAATGTAAACCATACTGCGTGCCCAATAAACATCATTGGCGTTTACGTCTTTTGTCAAAGCTGTTTCGCAGATAGCTAAAGCATCATTTGGTTTATTTAATTTAACCAGAGATAATGCCAAACCAACATAGCCCGGAATGAATTTTGAATCGAAATATTTTGAATTCCTGTATTCTTTTTCAGCTTCAACATAATTTTTTAAACTGTCAAACATCACTGCATGGTGATAATAATTTATCGCAGTTTTTTTAAGATCAAGGGCATATTGGGTAACCGTTAGTCCGAACGAATAATCATGTATAGCGTACAAAGTTTTTATTTCCAGATCAATTACCTCTTCGTAACTTTTATCGCGGTCTAAAGCTTTTCTAAAAAAATCATCCGCATCTGTAAATTTATTTTGGGTGAAAGATAATCGTCCTGCAGCGTAGTATAATTCTTTTTCTTTAGGAGAGAAGCCGATCAGTTTTTTGTAATCCTCAACAGCTTCGGCTTTTTGATTTTGTTTTTCGTATAGCAGCGCACGTGCAGTATAAGCTTTTTCGTAAGCGGGATCTGCTCCAATCGCTTTTGAGTAACTATCGAGAGCGTCTTTAAGATTATTTGCTTGTTCAAATTTTTCGGCAGCAGCAAAATATTTTTTAGCGGTTTGGGAGAACCCTGAAACGGAACATAAAAGTACAGCTAGAATAAAGGACCAACAGCTCTTTTTTAACATTGGATTTAAGAATTGATTCGACTAACCAAAATTATAAAAATAATTGTGATAAATAGCAAGAAAAAAGGCGGTTTTTCTATACAAAAAGGGCTCTTTTTGCAACCATTCGCTCAATAGGGGCGTATAATAAGCAAAACCCAATACTATGATAAAAAAAATACTTTTTTTCGTAGCATTATTAGCCGCTTTTTTAGGGATCGTGTAATACCTTAGCCAAAGAGACATTTAGTCCTAGAAAAACCAAAGGCAGGATGCTTATCCGCCTAAGCCGGATCAAAAACCGCGATAAAATTTCGTGTGGAGATTTTAAAAAGCCCCTTTCTGTTAAAGAATTCGGGCTTTTTTATTTAAGAGAATTTAGAGCAGTTGAAATGCGACGTGAACATTCCTCTTTTCCCAATAAAGCCATCATATCAAAAAGTTGTGGTCCGCCTGCAACGCCGCTTACCAGAACACGAACTAATTGCATGTCTAATTTCCCTAATTCAATTTGCGCATCTTCAAATGTTTTTTGAATGCCTGTGTGAGTGAAGTCAGATGATGCAGAAAGTTTTTCGTTCAATTTTGTATAGACAGATCTTGAAGTATCATTCCATTTTTTTGCAATTACTTTTTCATCCCAAGTTGTTGGAGCGATGAAAAAATAAGAACCCAGATCATAAAATTCATTGATGAGATGCGCCTTTTCTTTTATTAAGCGACAAAATTCCGTAACGAATTTTTTATCTGCTTTTATGTTTTTCCCTTCGAGAATTGGCATTAAAGCGTTTGCTAGATCTTCATCTGAATGCTGACGTAAATATTGCTGGTTGAACCATTTTGTTTTTTCAGGATCGAATTTTGCACCTGATTTATTTACACGTTCAAAAGAAAAATTTTCAATTAACTCCGCTTTATCCATGATCTCGCGGTTATCTCCCGGATTCCATCCTAACAATGCTAACATATTTATAAATGCCGCAGGAAAAAATCCGGATTCACGGTATCCAACATAACTTTCTCCTGTGCGTTCATCGTGCCAATCCAATGGAAACATCGGTAATCCGGATTTATCCCGCTTCGATAATTTTCCTTGTCCATCTGGTCTTAAAATAAGAGGTAAATGTGCTAACATTGGCATATCTGCTTCCAAACCTAAATAACGGTAAATTAAAATATGTGCAGGCGCACTCGGTAACCATTCTTCCCCACGCACGGCGTGAGAAATTTTCATTTCAATATCATCCACAATATGCGCTAAATGATAAGTTGGCATTCCGTCACTCTTCAATAAAACTTTATCATCAACTTGAGTTGAATTTACAACCACCCAGCCACGGATGATATCATGAAAACGAATTTCTTCATTGCGCGGAACTTTTAAACGGATTACGTATGGCGTTCCTGCATCTAATAATTTTTTTACTTCTTCTGCACTTAATGTAAGCGAATTTTTCATCGCTTGTCTGCTCACCGAATTATATTGCGGTGCGGCAACCTTTGCAGCTTCTAATCTTTTACGCATGGCTTCTAATTCTTCAGAAGTATCAAAAGCATAATAAGCATGTTCGCTTGCTAATAATTTATCAGCGTATTTTTTATAGAGTCCTGATT
>JANYCL010000273.1 GCA_025360355.1 Sphingobacteriaceae bacterium | reverse complement strand
TGTTGATCTAAAGCCCGATTGTATAGCTTATGCTACAGAGAATCTGTCAATGATCCCCAACAAAGAACTTATTTGTAATGATTACAGAAATATTTCAGCCGAATTACTGAACAAAGTTGATGTAATGCACTTCAGTTTATTTTTACATCATCTTACCGACGAAGAAATAATTGATCTCTTTAAATTTGCTAAAAACAATCAGTGCATAATTCTTGCAAATGACATTCACCGTAATTGGTTTTCTTATTATAGTATTAAATTTCTGACTTATCTATTTTCCAAATCGTATCTTGTAAAAAAAGATGCTCCTCTTTCTGTATTGAGAAGCTTTAAAAAACAAGAATTGATATCACTTCTCATAAAAGCCGGAATAAGTGATTATTCTGTAAAATGGAGCTGGGCTTTCAGATATATTGTGATCGCAAAATGAATTATAATGTCGCGATAATTGGTGGAGGACTTGCCGGCTTAGCTTTGTGCATAGATCTGAAGAAGCGTGGATATAATGTTGTAGTAATTGAAAAAGGAAATTATCCAAGACATAAAGTTTGCGGTGAATATATATCGATGGAATCTTTTAATTATTTACATACTCTTTGTCCGGCATTAACCGACTTAAAATTACCGGTGATCAGAAATTTTAAATTAAGTTCTACCGGAAAGAAAGAATTTAAAACGACACTTGGTCTTGGAGGTTTTGGAATCAGTCGTTATTTGCTTGAGGAATTGCTTTTTGAGGAAGCAAAAAAATTTGGCGTTGAGTTTAAGCTTAAAACCAAAGCAAATGAAATTACTTATGATAAAAACAGTGAATTGCATTCTGTAAAAACAAATTCCGAAACAATAATTGCACAATTAGTTTGCAATTCTTCCGGGAGAAAATCAAATTTCGAAACGCAGGATAAAACAAAAAGCTTAAACGGAACAAATTATGTTGGGATCAAGTATCACATCAGACTTGAAAGACAGAATGATCTCATAGAGATACATAATTTTCCCGGTGGGTATTGTGGTATTTCAAATATTGAAGATGGGAAGTCATGTTTATGTTATATTGTAAATTCAGAAAAATTAAAGTCTGTGAATAATTCCATTCCGGAAATGGAAAAAACCTTCTTATTTAAAAATCAAAATCTCAAAACTATATTTAATTCGGCAGAATTTATTTTGAAAGAACCAGTCACCATTAGTGGTATTAATTTCAGAATTAAAAAAACAATAAATGATGATTCCTTTTTTTTAGGAGACTCAGCCGGAAGTATTGCGCCTATTACCGGAAACGGAATGAGTATAGGACTCAGATCAGCTTTTACTTTGGCAGAAAACATAGATCAATATTTTTCAAAAAAAATTACAAAAGAGCAATTAACTTCAAAATACATGAAGTTTTGGGATAAAGAATTTTCAGCACGGATAAAACTTAGCCGACATTTTCAAAAACTCTCCGAAATTCCATTTTTAACCAATAGAACAATAGAAATATTTAATGTATTTCCTTCCATTGCAAAAGGCTTGATCAAATTAACGCATGGAAAACCATTTTAATAGTATGCACAAACTGCATTTAATATTTTGGGGATTAATAATTTCTTTAGCCTGCTTTTCGCAGGACAAAAAGAATGAATGGCAATTAAAGAAAAGCGAAGAAGGCATAAATATTTATTCCCGGAAAACAGAAAACTCAGCCTATAGAGAACTAAAATCAGTTTTTTACGTCAAGACCTCGTTGAGCAGCATTGTTTCACTAATACACGATTGGGAAAGTTATCCTAATTGGGTGTATAGATGTGGCAAAGCTTCTAAATTAAAGGTTTCAAAAGATACAATTATCCATTACCAAAATGTGTTAGCCCCTTGGCCTTTCGAAAACCGGGATTTTATTTCAAACACAGTCCTTTCACAAGATAAAATAACAAATATCGTTACAATCAACGCCTTTAATAATCCAAAATTTATTCCTGAAGTCGAATCGCATCATCGAATTACAGAAATGAGAGCGACTTGGACTTTAATTCCATTAAAGGAAGGAAATGTTCAAATTAGCTATCAGTTATTCGTAAATCCCGGAGGTTCCATTCCTGCCGCTTTGGTAAATATGGCATCAGTAGCCGGCCCATACGAAACAGCACTACATCTTAAAGAATGGGTGATGAAGAAAAAATATCAGGATGCTAAAGTTGTGGGGATAAAAGAATCTAAATAAAAATGCAAAAGTGGCTTCGACTACGCTCAGCCACCGGTTAGTTCCGAAGAATTTTAAACTCTATTCTCCTATTCGGCTGGTGTTCATCATCAGTACAGAACACACCATTTTTACAACGGTTAGTTATTCTTGTTTCGCCGTAACCTTTTGCAAAAACGCGGGCGGGATCAGCACCTTTACTGATCATAAAATCAACTGCAGCTTTTGCACGCTTCTCACTTAGTGTTTGATTAGAAGCATCATCACCATTGCTATCTGTGTGAGCGCTTAATTCGATCTTAATTGCAGTTGTCAGACTTAACACCAAAGCAATTTTTTCGAGCGTTCGTTGCGCGTCTGGCAAAAGATCATATTTTCCGCTTTCAATTAAAATATCTTCAATGATAGTTGTATTTGCTTTTTTATTTGGTTT
>JANYCL010000210.1 GCA_025360355.1 Sphingobacteriaceae bacterium | reverse complement strand
GGTATTAATAGTTCTTTTGCAGATTTCTATGGCGGAACTTCATTACTAATTTTAGTTGGTGTTGTGTTAGATACATTACAGCAAATTGAAACATACTTATTGAATCGTCATTATGATGGTTTAATGAAGTCAGGACGAATTAAAGGACGTGGTCAGGGAGCCATGATGGTACAACAAGGCTAATATGGCGAAACAAACAAACATAGAGATAGACGGGACGATTATTGAAGCACTAAGTAACGCTATGTTTAGAGTAGAATTAGAAAATGGACACGTGGTAACAGCGCATATATCGGGTAAAATGCGAATGCACTATATAAAAATATTACCCGGAGATAAAGTTAGACTCGAAATGAGTCCGTACGATTTAAGTAAAGCAAGGATTACATTTAGATATAAATAACAATAAAGCAGACATAAAAAATGTCGCTTCATTAAAAAAAAGAAAAAATGAAAGTAAGAGCATCCATAAAAAAACGTAGCGTTGATTGTAAGATCGTTCGCCGTAAAGGAAAATTGTACGTTATAAACAAAAAAAATCCAAAATTTAAACAAAGACAAAAGTAATTTTTGTTATTGAAAACTTTTTAAACAATAAAAAATGGCACGTATAGCAGGTATTGATCTACCAAAAAACAAAAGAGGAGAAATAGGGTTAACCTATATTTTCGGTATTGGACGCAGCACAGCACAACGCATCCTATCTGAATCAGGGATCTCTTTAGATAAAAAAGTTAGCGAGTGGTCGGATGACGAACAAAACGCAATTCGTAACTATATCAACTCTCGTTTTAAAGTTGAAGGTGCACTTCGTTCTGAAGTTCAGTTAAACATTAAACGGTTAGTGGATATTGGTTCACATCGTGGTACCCGTCACCGTAACGGATTACCTGTTCGTGGTCAGCGTACAAAAACAAACGCGCGTACTCGTAAGGGTAAACGTAAGACGATTGCTAACAAGAAAATGGCAGTTAAATAATAATTAAAATTAAAGTAAAAAGATAAAACAATGGCAAAACAACAAGCCACTACGCCCTTAACAGGAAAAGCAGCAGCCCGCAAACGCGTGGTAAAAGTAGAAGCTATAGGCGAAGCACATATAAATGCTACGTTCAATAATATTATTATCTCGTTAACCAATATGGCGGGTCAGGTTATTTCCTGGTCTTCTGCCGGTAAAATGGGTTTCCGTGGTTCTAAGAAAAACACACCGTATGCTGCGCAAATGGCAGCTACAGATTGTGCAAAGGTTGCATTTGATGCAGGTTTACGTAAAGTAAAAGTGTATATCAAAGGACCAGGTGCAGGACGCGAATCAGCAATGCGTACAATTGCAGCAAATGGTATCGAGGTATCTGAAATTGTAGATATCACACCTATGCCGCATAACGGTTGTCGCCCACCAAAACGTCGTAGAGTTTAAAAAAATTCTGTTGGATATTAGGAAAGTATCCTTCAGATAAAAGCCGGCCCTTCCGGAATCGGAAGGGTTTGGAGTTGATAACAAAAAGTGTTTTCAACTTAAATAATAAAAACAAAGATGAAGTAGAACAAATTCCACTTCATCAAAAAGAAAAAACAATTATTTAAAATGGCAAGGTACACAGGACCAAAATCAAAGATCGCCCGCAAATTCAAGGAGCCCATATTCGGCCCTGATAAAGCGTTGGAAAAAAAGAATTACCCCCCGGGGCAGCACGGACAAACAAAGAAACGTGCGAAACAATCTGAATATGCTATCCAGTTAATGGAAAAGCAAAAAGCTAAATATACTTATGGTATTTTAGAGCGTCAGTTTGCTAAAATTTTCGATAAAGCAGCACGTTCACATGGTATTACCGGTGAAGTATTATTACAATTAATAGAAGCACGTTTAGATAACGTAGTGTACCGTTTAGGTATTGCTCCAACTCGTCGTGCCGCTCGTCAACTGGTTTCTCACGCGCACATCGCAGTTAATGGAACTCCCGTAAACGTTTCTTCTTTTACTTTAAAAGCAGGAGATATAGTTTCTGTTCGTGAAAAATCACAGTCGTTAGAAGCGATCGTGAATTGCATAACAGGTTCAGTGAATAAATACCCTTGGTTAGATTTTGATAAAACTACCATGAGCGGAAAATTCATAAGCAAACCGGAACGTTCTCAGATACCTGAAAACATCAAAGAACAACTAATTGTCGAATTGTACTCGAAATAATTTTTGGTCCCGATAGTTATCGGGATAATTTAATAACCTTAATAAAACATATATAAATGGCAATCTTAAATTTCGTAAAGCCCGATAAAGTAATAATGATCAACTCAACTGAGACTGAAGGACAGTTTGAATTCCGTCCGTTAGAGCCTGGTTTTGGTATTACAATTGGAAATGCATTACGCCGCATACTTTTATCATCACTTGAGGGTTTCGCAGTAACAAGTTTACGCGTAGAAGGTGTTGATCATGAATTCTCAACTATCAAAGGCGTTGTTGAAGACGTAACTGAAATAATTTTAAATTTAAAACAAGTTCGTTTTAAAAAGCAATTAGATAATCACGAAGCTGAAAAAGTGGTTGTTCACTTTGCAGGTGCTGATAAATTTACAGCTGGTGATATCGCAAAATACGTTAACGGTTTTCAAGTATTGAATCCAGACTTAGTAATTTTCAATTGCGATCCTTCTGTTCGTATTAAAATGGAATTAACTATTGAAAAAGGACGTGGTTATGTTCCTGCTGAAGAAAATAAATCTAACAGCGCACCAAACGGAACTATCTTCATCGATTCAATTTACACTCCAATTAAGAATGTAAAATATACTATCGAGAATTACCGTGTTGAACAAAAAACTGACTACGAACGTTTAATTTTAGATATCGTTTCTGATGGTTCTATTCATCCGAAAGAAGCTTTAAAAGAAGCTGCTAAAATTTTAATTTTCCACTTCATGTTATTTTCTGATGAGAAAATTACTTTGGATACTGAAGATAAAAAGAGCGAAGAAGAATTTGATGAAACATCATTACACATGCGTCAGTTATTAAAAACTAAGCTTGTTGATATGGATCTTTCAGTTCGTGCTTTAAATTGCTTAAAAGCTGCTGATGTTGAAACATTAGGCGAACTTGTTGCTTTCAACAAGAACGATCTTTTGAAATTCAGAAACTTTGGTAAGAAATCATTAACTGAATTAGAAGACCTAGTTTCAGCAAAAGGTTTACAATTCGGAATGAATGTTATAAAATATAAATTAGACAAAGATTAAACAGTTTGTGAATTAGCGGGGTGGTGAATTAGCGAATTAACTCACCAACTCACTATCCCACCAACTCAAAATTAAATAAAATGAGACACGGAGATAAAATAAATAATTTAGGCAGAACAAGCTCTCACCGTAAAGCGTTGTTAAGCAATTTAGCTTGCTCTTTAATTGAGCACAAACGTATTTTTACAACGCTTGCAAAAGCAAAGGCATTACGTCTTTTTGTTGAGCCTATCATTACTAAAAGTAAGGATGACAGTACTCACAGCCGTCGTTTAGCTTTCGCATATCTTAAAAGCAAAGATGCAGTTTCTGCATTGTTTAAAGATGTTGCTGTAAAAGTTGGCGATCGTAAAGGTGGATACACTCGTATTATTAAAACGGGTAACCGTCAAGGTGATGCTGCTGAAATGGCTTTAATTGAGTTAGTTGATTTCAACGAACTTTATTCAAGCGGAAAAGGTTCTGCTAAACCGGAAAAAGCTAAAACTACTCGTCGTAGCCGCGCTAAAAAAACAACTGATAAAATTGAAGACGCTACGGAAACTTCTACTGAAGAAACGAAAGGCGAATAATAAATTCAATTAAATTTTAAAAGTCTGTACCAAAAAAGTACGGACTTTTTCATTTATTGCATTCTCCAAAAATCTTACTAAATTTATAATGTGACAATTATTACCATAGCCATAGATGGATTCTCAAGCTGCGGAAAAAGCACTTTGGCTAAAGCGCTCGCTCAAAAATTACATTACAATTATATTGATACGGGCGCCATGTACCGTTGCGTAACATTATACGCGCTTCGTCATGGTTTTATTGATAAGAAACAGAATATCGAGGAAAGAAAATTAATAACAGTTCTTCCTATGATAAACGTTGATTTCATATTTAATGCTCATAAAAAAACGTCTGAAACTTATTTGAATGGAGAGAATGTTGAGCACGAGATCCGCGGTATGGAAGTTTCTAATAATGTAAGTAAAGTAAGTGCTATTCATGAAGTGCGTGAAAAAATGGTAGCGCTACAACGTGAAATGGGAAAAAATAAAGCTGTTGTTTTAGATGGACGTGATATCGGAACAAACGTTTTCCCTAATGCGGAATTAAAAATATTTATGACTGCAGATAATGATATCCGCGCACGCAGAAGAATGGATGAATACACAGCACACGGACAATTTTTCACCCTCGAAGAAGTAAAATTAAATTTACATAAACGCGATTACGCCGATTCTCACAGAAAAGAGAATCCTTTAACCCGCGCGAAAGACGCAATTATTTTAGATAACACAGATCTCACAAAAGAAGAACAATTGGAATTCGTTCTCAAATTAATTGCTGATATGCAGTTGACGAAGGATCGGGTGGAGTGATCTGTAAGTTTTAAGGGAGTCCAACAATTTTACACGGAATAACTGAATCTTCATCAAATGAATAGACTGCACATAATCTGTGATAGCCATCTGCAATTATAATGTTCCTATTATTTGTGTCTCTTACAAGAAGAATAGGGGATAGAGCAATACCTTTTTTTATTTTCTTTCTATCTTTTTCAACGTGTGAATTACTTATTCCCAGCAAAGAGAGATTTGAAGCTCTAAATATGTCTTTTGCCTTATACCCAAAAATCTTAGCGGATTTTAAATTTTTTACGATTTCATTTGTTGATGGATCTTTGCAAATTAAACTTAAATAAGAATGAGCCGCCGGATAATTATGAGCTTCGGGTTTCTTTAACCACTTAATGTTTTTTTTATTTTTCATTTTTCTGACTTAATAATTAATACTTATAAAAAGGAAATTTATTCAACAACCATTTTTCCGCTTTGCAATGTTATATTTTTCTCTTCAACGAAATAATAATAAATCCCTTTCGCTACATTCATCTCTAAATAATTTTCGCCTTTACTAATTTCTTTTTTAAATAGTTCCTGCCCTAATGCATTGTGCAAAGTAAATGTTGCTTCGTTTAAATTTGAGAATATAAAAAATGTACCACTATTTGGACTCGGATAAACTTTTACATTCCCTGTCCTGCCGAGCGTAGTTGAGACATTTGTACAAGCACTCACGGAAACCGTGATCGCCGTTCTCACAGTACAAGGCGTAACTTCTGCATAAAAAGTATAATTACCTGTTGTTAGTGTTCCTGTATTAAAAGTATTTCCTGTTCCTAAAGAAACTGTTGAAGTAGGGGAGTTGTACCAATTCACAACACTTGAACTAACGGTTGCCACACCTAACACGGCAGAATTTCCACTGCATATATTTGAAGCTGTTACATCTGTAATATTATAAGGCGCACATGTTATTTTAAATTTCCACAGATCATTTAATTGAGTTAAGGTACCAATTGATGCATAACCAAAACTTCCAAACGCACACATATCACCATTCAGATCTTTCCACCCAATATTATAATAACGACTTCCGGGAGTATTAGCAGGCGCACTAACTCCCATAGTTCCGTAAGTTCCATTTACATTAACTGCACTGGAACCTTTCATCCAAGTCCATTCATCAGTTGAAGGCGTGTATCTCCAAAGTTCGTTTAACTCTCCGATCCCGGAAGTTCCAGGAAGACCGATACCTGCGAACAACCATAAATTTCCAAAATTATCAAATACAGAAACCGAACTGTATCTTCCGCCGGGATTATTTGTTGGTGAGGGCACGCCTATAGTTCCGTTAACACCAAGCTGATTTCCTAAATTTGTTCCACTCTGAAATGTCCAATTATTAGTTGTCATATCGTAAAACCAAAGATCATTTAAATGTCCAACAGAAGATGTAGAAATTGGCCAGCCACCTCCGCCAAAGATCCAAACTTTTCCTGCAGGATCTTTCCACATTGCAGGAAATTCTCTTCCACCCGGAACGTTAGTTGGTGAAGAAACTGCTTTCGGACTGTAATTACCATATTTATTTATTGCAGCGCTGCCTTTCATGCAAGCCCATTGATTTGTTATTGGATCATATTTCCACAGATCATTTAAATGACCGTCAGGTCCGCTTGCGGGATACCCGTATCCTGCGTATACCCAAAAATTATTACTTGCATCTGTCCATGCAGCACCGCCGTGCCGTCCACCCGGTATGTTAGCAGGGGCGAAGACCGTTATACTGCCATAAGTTCCGTTTTGATTTGCGAGATTGGTTCCGCTTACCCATGTCCATTCGTTAGTTGCTAAATTATATTTCCAGAGATCATTTAGTCTTCCCCATGTTCCAAAAGCATCCCAACCATCTCCGCCGAATATCCAAAAATTCCCGCTGTTATCTTTCCAAAAAGTAGGGAACTCACGCGCACCGGGTTCGTTAGTTGGAGATGAAACTCCCTTTGTTCCATATTGTCCGTTTTGATTTATAAAATTTGCACCGCGTATCCATGTCCATTGATTTATTGTAGGATCATATTTCCACAGATCATTTAACCAACCCATTGTTGGCACAGTAGCATATCCTTCGCCTCCAAATTCCCATAAATTTCCTGTTGCATCTATCCAGGTTGCTGCACCATGATGACCACCCGGATCGTTTGTTGGAGCCGCAGTTCCTTTTGTACCATAACTTGCAACAACGCTGTTCGTACTATTTCCGCGCAACCAGGTCCAGTCTTGTGCATTAAGCTGAAGTGAAATTAGCGAAATGAAAAGTATAATTTTTTTCATGCGTGATGATTTGGGTATACTAAGATAGGAAATTTTTTATCAATAAAAAGTTAATTTTAAGAGGTAATACAAATAGGTTGCAATAAATAATTATATTTATCCTGCTTTAATCTACAAGCATTAAATGAAAAAAAGCCTTCTTTTGTTTTTCCCTTTGTTTCTTAATGCCCAAAAGTCATTTGAATACCCTATAGCAGAAAAATCTGCGGTAACAGATAATTACTTTGGGACCACTGTTAGTGACC
>JANYCL010000180.1 GCA_025360355.1 Sphingobacteriaceae bacterium | reverse complement strand
AACGGGCATAGATATTAACATTGCCCATAAGAAAACTAATATTACCCTGCGGATAGGAATCAAGCTTATAAATTAACTTTGATAAGACGTAAATTTACTAAATACTGGTGCTTTAAAACGGTGGGCTTAATTAAGATATTAATAAAAAACCTTAAAAAAACAGGGCTTTTGCTTGTGTTTTGCCTCATTTTAGGCATAACGCTCAGTAGTTTTCATAGGGATGATCCAAAGCGTATAAAGACCATCGTTATTGATGCCGGACATGGCGGTAAGGATCCGGGCTGTAATGGTGTTACTTTTAAGGAAAAAGATGTGTCGTTAGCCGTTGCTTTGAAACTTGGAAAATTAATTGAAGAAAATTGTCCGGATGTCAAAGTAATTTACACACGCAAAACTGATGTTTTTATTGAATTAGAAGAACGTGCTCAAATTGCTAATCGTGCTAAGGCTGATCTATTTATTTCGATTCATTGTAATGCTGCCGGAAAGCCTGTGATGGTTAAAGATAAAAAAACAGGAAAACTCAGGGTAAAAACTTTCACGAATAAAAAAGGAAAACGTGTTCCGGTTGAAACTATAAATCCTATTCCATTCGGATCAGAAACTTATGTGATGGGATTAAAAAATGAAGAAGGCAAAATGAAAGTGGCACAACGTGAGAATGCCGCCATTTTATTAGAAGATAATTACGAAAAAAAATATGAAGGATTTGATCCGGAGAGTGAAGAGAGTTATATCATCATGAGTAATTATACTTCTGCTTACGTAATTCAAAGTGCACAATTGAGTTTAAAAATACAATCGGAGTATTCAAAAAAAGCAGGACGTGTTGATAAGGGAGTGCATAGACAAAGTATTTGGGTTTTATGGAAAACTGCCATGCCGAGTGTATTAACAGAGATTGGTTTTTTAACTAATCCTTTAGAAGAAGAGTTTTTAGGTTCGGAGAAAGGACAGAAATATATTGCAACCGGTATTTTTAATGGTTTCAGAAAATACAAAGATGATTATGAAGGCAACAAAAAAATTTACGAAGATGAATTTGAAAAAATGGAACCGCTAGAAAATGAAAATTTAAAAGCTGGAAATACAGGCAAACCAACTACCGAAGATTTTACTGTTGAAGATGAAAACGAAAGATCAGATTCTACAAAAACAATAATTAAAGATGGTCCAAAAAATCCGGAAATAAAACACGATCTAATAATTGAGAAAAAAGATACTATTAAAACTCAAATTGTAGAAAAAGAACCCGAAGTAAAAAAAGATCCTGTTGTTGAGAAAGAAAAAGAGAAACAACCCGAAATTAAAAAGGAGCCTGAAGTGAAAAAAGATCCTGTTGTTGAGAAGGAAAAAGAACCGGAACCAAAAAAAGAACCTGAAAAGATCAGGCCAGGAATTAGTGATGAAGGAGCAGACGTAATTGAATTTAAAGTTCAATTTGCAAGCAGCGATAAAGAATTGGATCTGAAAGAAAATAAATTTTCCGCTATTGAGAACGGAGGGTTTTACAAAGTAGGAAGTTTTTTAAAATACACCTCCGGGAAATTCAAAACTTCAAACGATGCATTTAAACATCAGAAAAAATTAACCGATGCAGGCTTTAAAGATTGCTTTGTTGTAGCTTTCAGAAACGGATCACGCATTGATGTGAAGGAAGCGAAGTTGTTGTCGGAGAAAAAATAATGGTTCGGCAAGCTCACCATGACTTTCGTTTCCCTAAAATCATTTTACTTGAAAATAATAACATCGATTTAAATAGTAATTTAAAACAGAATAATAATCAGAGGACAGAGCATAGTGAGCTTGCCGAACTACTTCTTCTTCCCTGCTTTTAATTGTTGCTCGCGTTGCTTGGTCATGTCTGCTAACTTCTTTTGGAAATTAGAAACCTTAACAGGTTTTTTCATGTTCAGCTCAATTTTAGCGCGTATCGTTTTATCATCAACAAACCATTTAAAGGCATAGTTTTGCAAGAAGGTGAACATGTTAGCCAAAAAATAATACCAGCTTAAACCGGCAGCATAACTATTCATTACCGCTAAAAATATTACAGGCATAAAATACATCATGAATTTCATTCCCGGCATTTGTGTTCCTTGCTGCGGCTGTAACATCGAACTATTCATATAAGTGTAAATAATAGTTGACACAAACATTAACGCCGCAAACAAACTCACGTGATCGCCATAAATGCTATTGACAATGGAAACTTTTCCGAAAGTCCAAATGCTGTCATAAGTGGAAAGATCATCGCACCACATAAATCCTTTCTGACGTAATTCAATAGCTGCAGGTATAAAAGCGAATAAGGCAATTAATATTGGGAACTGTAATAATAACGGAATACAGCCTGACAAAGGATTAACGCCGGCCTTTCTATACAATGCCATTGTTTCCTGTTGTTTTTTCATGGCATCGCCATCTTTGTATTTTGCAGTAAGTGCTTCTGTTTCCGGTTTTAATACACGCATCCGTGCGCCCGACATATAAGTTTTGTAACCGATCGGTAATAAAACAATTTTTACAATGAGGGTTAAAATTAAAATTACGATCCCCATGTTCATGTTACCTAAGAAATCGAACAATGGAATAACCATCCATTTATTTATATAGCTGAAAATACTCCAGCCCGTTGGGATTATTTGTTGCAGTTCATCTCCATAACCCGAAAGTGTTTTATAATCATTCGGACCAAAATAAAATTTCATTCCGAATTTTTCGTTTGGTGAATGGTTGTAAGGAATTCCAAGATCTGCACTTAATACTTTTACAATTTTTGGAGAAGTTGGGCGGCATGACGATTTAATGAAACTTCCGTCTTTTAAAAATTCGGTTTGTGCAATTAAGATCGAGTTAAAAAATTGTTGTTTGAAGGAGATCCATTTTACAGGTGCATCATTAAGAGGTTTTTCTTCGTCTGTTTCTTTTTGCGGATTAATATAATCCGGTTTATCAATTGTAAATTTCCAATACGCTGTAGCTGCTTTTTGTTCTTTTTCAATATATTTTTCCTGCGATGGTAAATTCATGCGCCAGTTCAATGTCATTTGATCAACGTTCGATGTGATGATCTTCTCCATTCCCATAAAACGCATATCACAACCCAACATGTAGTCATTATCTTTTAAACTATAAACGAATTCAATATATGAACCAGGTTTACTTGTTTCTAATTTAAAAGTGACATCTTCTTTACCGGATTTTTGTACGATTACATTTTTTTCTGCGGTTTTAAAATAAAAACTGTCTGTTGCTAATGGTTTTGATTCGTAAGCAGAAAGTCTTAAAGAAAAATTTGTTGAATCTCTGTCAAATAAAACTAATGGTGCTGTTTGTCCGGGACGGTTATATTTTTTTAATTCAACTTTTAAAACTTGTGCGCCTTTAGTTGAGATGTATGCTTTTAATAAATTATTTTCGATTGTAATTATTTCTTCTGTGCCTTTTGCAGAAACAGAAAAATCGCGGTAAGCATCATTTTGTGTTGCAGCGATTGCAGAATCGTTTAATACTACATTTGACTTTAATGTATCTTCAACAACCTTTGTATTGGCTACAATTTTCTTAGCTTCTTCTTCAGCTATTTTTTGCTGAACTGCAACTACTGAATCCTGCTTTTGTTTGTTGCGTGCGATTTGTTGTTTGCTTGGTCCGCTAAAAAATAACCATACACCAAGAATTGCAGCAATTATTCCTAAACCTATTAATGAGTTTTTGTCCACTTACGAGAAATTTTGAAGGGCAAATTTAGCATTTTTAATGCATTGCAGGAATTATAACTAATATAATGATTGTTAAATAGTTATGAAGGGCGAAAAATGGGGATAAGGTATTTAAAACTTCTCCGTCAGAGAAGATATATTTAATTAGATTTGAGAATGCTAAATTAAAATTTAAGAGCGAGCTTGATTATCAAGTAAATCAAATTCAATTTTCATGAATATTTTCGCAATTATATCATCACTAATAACAATCATCGGCTGCTTTTTACCATGGCTGCAATTCGGCGCTTTATTTGCCAGCAGAGGAACCGACAGTTTAGATGGTGGCTTAATAATTGTATTAAGTATTACTACTTGCGTTATAGCATTAGTTAACCATTCGAAAAAACATACCAGAAATAGTTGGGTTTTCTTTGTAGCAGGACTAATTGGCTTTGCCGTTGCTTTTTTTGATTTGGCACAAGCCTATGAAAGGGCAACTACAATTTCAGATAGTCTCGGCCAAATTGGTAATTTGTTTGGCTCTAATAACAATATTTCCTATTTAAACTTTATAGGTAGCGGTCTTTATATTGTTGGAATAGGATCATTCGGGCTTGTAATTTCAGGCTTTACGGGCATGCTAATAGTTGATAATCCACAATTGCCAATGCATCAAAACGTACAAATTAAAAAGGAAGTGGAAAAAAATGATACCGTTGGAAAAACTGATTTATCATTATTGAATGAATTGAAAACAGAAGGAATACTATCTTTAGAGGAATATAATAACAAGGTTCATGACATCGAGTTCAATACGAAACTGCAAGAGAAGATTCAACCGTTGATTAAAGTTCTTTTAGAATCAAAAGAAAAAGGCTTATTTAGTGAAGAAGAATTTAATCAAAAGAAAAATACTCTTATTGAAACTCAAAGTTCAATTTTGAGACAATGGATTAATAATAAACCAAAATTATCCGATATTAATCCTTCAATATTGGAAGAATTGCAAGAACATCATAAAGTACAATTAAAGGATTTACTCGACAGGATCACAGAGCCTGAATTTCTATTAAAAAATGTTATTGTAATAAATAACAATAAAATAAAAGCAGTAGATAAAGATAGATGGAAAGCAATTCAAGAGCAGGGATACCAGGATAAATTTAAATTGATACACGAAAAATAAAAATATCTTACTTCAACTAAGAATTAAAATCCTTTAGATAGGCTTTTAAAACTTCTCCCCCTCCAACCTCGCCACAACAGCTGAGGCCACTGCATTTCCAACAACATTGGTTGCGCTGCGGCCCATGTCGAGAATTTGATCCACGGCTAACAATAACAATAAACCTTCGCCGGGAATATTGAACATACCGAGCATTCCGGCAATAACAACTAATGATGCGCGTGGTACTCCCGCCATTCCTTTGCTTGTCACCAATAAGATCAACATCATTTTAATTTGATCGGCAATGACAATATCCATACCATAAGATTGCGCAATGAAAACTGTTGCGAACGTCATGTACATTATGGAACCATCTAAATTAAATGAATAACCCAACGGTAAAACAAAACTTACTATTCGGTTGCTGATACCGTGTTTTTCCAAAGCTTCAATTGTTTTTGGCATTGCACTTTCTGAACTTGCGGTGCTAAACGCTAATAAAATTGGTTCTTTAACATCAGATAATAATTTGTAGAATTTTATTTTGAAACAAAGTGAGATGATCCACAACACAACAAAAACAAAAAATAATAGTCCGCCAAAAAAACAAGCAATTAAATAAGCATAGCCGCTTAGTACATCCAATCCCTGCATTATGACGACCGCCGTAATGGCTCCAAAAATTCCGACTGGCGCAAAATTCATTACGTAATTCGTGATCTTAAACATGATGTGCGCTAAACTATCGCATGCTTTTATCATCGCTTCGCCTTGTTTACCGAGGGAAGCGGCTGCTACACCAAAGAATAAAGCAAAAACAACAATTGGTAATACATCATTGTTTGCCATGGCGTTTACAATACTATCAGGAATTACATGCGAAATAAAATTTTTAGCATCTTGAGCATTTGATTTAATTCCCGTTTCTGTTCCTGCATCAGGTTTATCTAAATGCATAGCCTTGCCCGGCTGAAATACATTTACAATTACTAAACCCAACATCAGCGCGATCAACGTTGCGGATGTAAAATAAATTAAAGTTTTTAATCCGATCCTTCCGACCGATTTAAAGTCGCCCACTTTTGCAACACCTAAAACTAAAACTGCAAATACCAATGGCGCAATGATCATTTTAATCATACGTAGAAAAATATCACTCAAAATAGAAAAACGGGATGCGATTTTTTTCTTTTGTTCTTTAAAAACTTTTTCGCTGAACTTATTTAAACCGACTTCAACCTTTTTTATGACCTCTGTATTCCCGCTTTTCACTAAAGTGATCTTAGCGTAATCTATTTTATCAGCAACAATTGATTTATTAATTAAAAAGCCTGTTATTAAACCAATGATCATGGCTATAACTATACTGATAATAAGTCGGTTTTTCTTCGAAAACATTAATTTGAA
>JANYCL010000179.1 GCA_025360355.1 Sphingobacteriaceae bacterium | reverse complement strand
AGTTGATGTTGAAAATATCATCAATAATCCTGTTCCGGCCTGGATAAAAAAACCAACTGATTTAACGGACGAAGATTACAAAGCGTTTTACAGAGAATTGTATCCAATGCAGTTTGAAGAGCCTTTATTTCACATTCACTTAAATGTTGATTATCCATTTAACTTAACAGGTATTTTATATTTCCCAAAACTTACCAATAAACTTGAATTACCAAAAGATAGAATTCAATTATATTGCAATCAGGTTTTTGTTACAGATAACGTTGAGAATATTGTTCCTGATTTTTTAACCTTGCTGCGCGGGGTTATTGATAGTCCGGATATTCCGTTAAACGTTAGTCGTAGTTATTTACAAGCCGATGGTAACGTAAAAAAATATCATGGCATATAACAAAAAAAGTCGCTGATAAATTAGAAGAACTATTTAAAAAAGACAGAGCCGATTTTGAGAAAAAGTGGGACGATATTAAAGTGTTTGTGCATTACGGAATGTTGAGCGATGAGAAATTTTTTGAAAAAACTCAGAAATTTGCTTTGCTAAAAAACACAGATGGAAAATATTTTACATTTGAAGAATATGAGAATCATGTAAAAGCAAATCAAACGGATACTGATAAGAGATTGGTTTACTTATATTCTACTAATCCAATTGAGCAACATGCATACATTGATGCAGCAACAGGAAGAGGCTATGATGTTTTGTTAATGGACACCATGATAGATTCTCATTATATAAATCAATTAGAAAGTAAATTAAAAGATACTTCTTTTGTAAGAGTAGATTCTGATACCGTAGATAAATTAATTAAGAAGGATGAAAACCAACCAAGCAAATTAAGCGAAGATGAAATAAAACAATTACAACCTGTAATTGAAGAAGCAGTTCCGAAAGAACAATTTATGGTGAGTTTCGAAAGTTTAAGTGAAAAGGATGCGCCCATGCAAATTACTCGTCCTGAATTTATGCGCAGGATGAAAGACATGAATGCGCTCGGCGGCGGAATGAATTTTTATGGTAACATGCCCGAAATGTATAATCTCGTTGTTAATTCTAATCATCCTTTAATATCACGTTTATTAAAAGAAACTGATGCGGAGAAGAAAAAAACGCTAGCGAAACAAGCAACTGATCTTGCTTTACTCTCTCAGGGATTATTAAAAGGTGCGCAATTAACAAGTTTTATTAAGCGCTCAGTTGAACTAATAGATTAAAGGTAGACTGTAATTTGTTCTTTTTCAAAAAATTACCAGTTTGATCTGAACTAATAGTTCATGACTCATAATTATTTGAAAATATGTGGCTTTTAAGAGGCATTTTTAGTATTTTTAATAAAAATAAATCTCATGAAGAAAATATACTCTACCTTAATTTTAATATCTGCTTTTGTTTTTAATGCGAAAGCACAAAGTGTACCAACCTGTTCTCTTGATCCGGTTTTTGTGGCTTCCAATAAAGTTGGAATTTGGCCTGATAGCGCTACTAATTTTGTTATGGGTACTGTTGGCGTTCCTTATGTTCAAAATATTACCGTTAAGGTTCCGAAAGATACAGTGGCTTCCTCATTACTGTTTTGTTTTACCCGATTCGTATTAAGTAACCCAACAGGAACAGTAAATTATAATTTGCCTCCGGGACTTAATTTTGGTTCTTCAACTCCAATTGTAGCTAACGGAACAATTAATGCTGCGCCTTCATTTAAATTTCCGGGCAATGCTAATAATTGCGCTTCAATATACGGTACACCAACAACACCGGGAACTTATACTTTGCATTTAAAAGTTGATGCCTATGCAACACCTGCAATTACCTCTTGTCCGAGCTCACCGGTTATAACAGGCGGTTCAAATGTTTCAACACAATATTTAAATTATTACATCATAAAAATAAACGCCGCAACAGGATTAAAAGAAATTGGTAAGAATAGTTTTAATTTAGAAAACGTTCCAAACCCATTTGCTAATAAAACTGCAATTCGTTTTTTTATGGTTGAAGAAGGACAAGCAAAACTGGAAGTGCATAACATGTTAGGTAAATTAATTTACAACACAAGCATAAATGTGCAACCGGGAGATAATGAATTTATATTTAATGGTGATAACCTGAGTAACGGAATGTATTTTTACACAATTAAATACAAGAATTTTTCAGAAACTAAACGCATGATCTTGTACGGGAACTAAATTAATGCAACGTCAGAACTTCGAATTATTAATATTAGGAACAAGTTCAGCTGCTCCAACAACTAAAAGAAATCCTTCCGCTCAGTTACTGAATGTAGCTGAGCGTTTTTTTTTAATTGATTGCGGTGAAGCCACCCAAATTCAATTACGCAGATACAAAACAAAATTTCAAAAAATAGATCATATTTTTATTTCGCATTTACATGGCGATCATTTTTTGGGCTTGCCCGGATTTTTAGCAAGTATGCATTTATTAGGGCGCAAACAGGAAATTAATATTTATTGTCCGAAAGAATTAAAAGAAATAATCGATAAAATAAATTCGGTTTCTGAAACACGGATGAGTTACGAAATAAAATGGCACTTCACCAAAAACGATAAATTAAATTTGTTGTTTGAAGATGATAAAACAGAAGTGTATTCTTTCCCAATGAAACACCGCATCTTTTGTACCGGATTTTTATTCAAAGAAAAACCATTACTCCGTAAGATCGATAAATTTAAATTAGATAAAAATAAAGTTTCAATAGCCGATATAAATAATTTAAGAAAAGGGGAAGATGTAATAAATGCAGAAGGAAAAAAAATAAAAAATAAAGATGTTACAATTGACCCGGAAGAGGCACGCAGTTTCGCTTATTGCAGTGATACAATTTATGACGAAAACCTTGTAAAATATATCAAGGAGGTTGACTTACTTTATCACGAAAGCACTTTTTTAAATGATAAAGCAAAACGGGCAGAGGAAACATTTCACTCAACTGCCCAACAGGCCGCTAAAATTGCAAAAGCCGGTAAGGTTAAGCAATTAATATTAGGACATTATTCTGCGAGATATGTCGATTTAACACCATTTATTGATGAAGCCACCCCTCATTTTAAGAACGTAATGTTAGCAACTGAAGGCAAAAAATTTAAAATTTAGTTTGCAGTATTAATTTTCTTCCTTATTTTTGTTTAAAATTAGTCTAAATAAGAAAAATGACCAAAGTACTGATAGCAGATAAGAATTACTTGAGCCGTGTAGGAGCTGAACTTTTGATCAGCAATCTTAAAGGTTTTGAGTTATTACCTTCAGCTATTACCGATCTTGATGATCTGTTTAAAAAAATAAATAGTTCTTGTCCTGATGTACTTATTCTTGATTTCGCTTCATTTAGTTTTTCTGCTTCTGATATTAGATCAATAAGCCGTAAAAAGAAAAATCTTAGAATATTAGCGATCACTGAAGCCCTTACTAAATCAGAGATGAATAACGCTCTTAATTCAGGCGTAAATAGTTATTTGCTTAAGGAATGCGATAGGGAAGAGATCATTGAAGCAATTGTTGCCACCTTAAATAATGAACGCTTCTTATGCGGTAAAATAGCTTCTGTTTTAAATTCAGAAATGGAGATCGAAGTAAATAAAGCTTTATTAAAATCATATTCCTGCGAAGGTTTTAATGTTACAGAACGCGAAATAGAAATTATAAAATATATTGCCGAAGGTTTATCAAACAAACAGATTGCCGATAAACTTTGTTTAAGCACACATACCGTTAATACTCACCGTAAAAACATTATGAATAAACTGGATGTAAATAATACAGCCGGGATCGTAATGTTCGCTGTTAAAAATCAGCTATTAGAAACAAACCATTTTCTGTTTTCTAACTAATTAAAAATCATTTATTTAAATAACAAACACTTGCCTTTTCAGGTATTTTTTTTCCTATATTTGCCCTCCTAAATAAATTGTAATGACCTATCTTGATTTTGAAAAGCCAATTGAAGACCTACAGAAAGAGCTTGATAAGCTGAAGGAGATGGCTACAAAAAGTAAGGCAGATCTATCTAAAACGATTGCAGAACTTGAAGTAAATCTTAAAAATAAAATTATTGAAGTTTATAGCGACCTAACTCCATGGCAACGCGTTCAGGTTTCCCGTCACCCTGAGCGTCCTTATACTTTAGCCTACATCGATTATTGCTCAAACAAAACATTTATGGAGCTTCATGGTGATCGCACTGTTGGTGATGATAAAGCTATGGTTGGCGGTTTTGGTGATGTTGACGGACAAACTGTAATGTTTATTGGACAGCAAAAAGGTATCAATACAAAAATGCGTCAGATCCGTCGTTTTGGTATGGCGAATCCTGAAGGCTACCGCAAGGCTTTACGCTTGATGAAAATGGCCGAGAAATTTAATAAACCGATTGTAACATTTATTGATACACCGGGAGCATATCCGGGATTAGAAGCGGAAGAACGTGGACAAGGTGAAGCTATTGCTAGAAACATTTATGAAATGATTCGTTTGAAAGTTCCAGTTATAGTTATCATCATTGGTGAGGGTGCAAGTGGTGGTGCTTTTGGTATTGGCATTGGTGATAAAACTTTAATGATGGAGAATACCTGGTACACAGTTATTAGCCCAGAAAGTTGTAGTAGTATTTTATGGAGAACTTGGGATAAAAAGGAAATTGCTGCCGAGCAACTTCGCCTTACAGCTACTGATATGAAAGGCTTTGGTCTTGTTGATGAAATTGTTTCTGAACCTCTTGGTGGTGCCCATTGGGACTATGATGATGCTGCACAAAGATTGAAAAGTAGCATTAAAAACTCATTAGCAGAAATTGAAAAAATAAGCATAACAGACAGAGTCAATAATAGAATAAACAAATATTGCAATATGGGCTTTTGGGACGAAATAGAAGAAGGACAAATTACAAACAGCCAATAATAAGTGCTTATTATGTTTTAGTTTTTAAATTCAAGATTCAACAAAAAATTATTTTACAGTGTCTTTAAAAGGTATTTTATCAGGAACAGGTGTTGCTATCATCACACCATTTAAAAAAGATGAAACAATTGATTTTGATGCTTTGGGTCGCGTAATAGATTTCATCATTAATAATGGAGTAAATTATGTTGTAAGCCTTGGTACTACTGGAGAAACGCCAGTATTGGACTTTGAAGAAAAGAAAGATATTTTACAATATACTTTTGAAAAAGTAAACAATCGTGTGCCAGTTGTTGTAGGTGTTGGTGGTAATAATACCAAATCAATCATTAACGAAATAAATGCTTTACCAATTGATAAAGCTGTTGCTGTTTTAAGTGCATCACCTAACTATAATAAACCAACGCAAGAAGGCATTTATCTTCATTATAAAAATATTGCTGAAGCATCTTCTAAACCTATCATTCTATATAATGTTCCAGGAAGAACAGGAAGAAATATGAGTGCATCAACCGTTGTAAAATTAGCTCACGAAACCCCAAACATTAAAGGCATAAAAGAGGCAACCGACAATATGCAACAATGTATGGAAATTTTGAGAGATAGGCCGCAGGACTTTTTAGTTGTAAGTGGTGATGATGCTTTAAGCTGTGGACAAATTGCATTGGGAATGGATGGGGTTATTAGTGTTGCAGCTAATTGTTTTCCAAAACAATTTTCTACAATGGTCGGCCTTGCTATGCAAAATAAATTTGAGGAAGCAACAGCCATTCACTATAAACTTTTAAAGGGCTACGATTATTTATTTATTGAAAATAACCCTGCTGGTGCAAAAGCATTTTTGTATGAACTTGGTTTAATAGAAAATATTTTACGTTTACCGCTAACACCTGCTACTGCTACATTACAGCTACAAATAAAAGATTTTTTTAAAAC
>JANYCL010000155.1 GCA_025360355.1 Sphingobacteriaceae bacterium | reverse complement strand
GTCGCCAAAACTTTTAGATATGTTCTTAATTTCAATCAATTGGCAAGAATAATCCGGTAAGAATTAAATTGAAGATCAAAATTAAAATACTTGTGATCACAACAGCACGTGTGCTCGATTTACCAACTTCTAACGCTCCGCCGCTTGTATAATAACCAAAGTAAGAGGCAACTGATGTAATTAAGAAAGCGAATACAACAACTTTTGTGAATGAATAATATAATTTCGCCGGGTTAAACATAGCTTGAATCCCGAAAATGTATTCGTAAGATGTACAAGCGCCGGAATAAACCCCCATTATGTATCCGCCTAATAATCCTAAGAACATACTGATCGCAATGAGAAAGGGATTTATGATTATGGACGCAAGGATCTTCGGTAAGATCAAATAACTAGCAGAGTTAACGCCCATGATCTCTAAAGCATCGATCTGTTCTGTTATACGCATCGCACCAACTTCCGAAGCAATGTTGGAGCCGATCTTTCCGGCTAAAATTAAACTTACGATAGTAGGACAAAACTCTAATAACATTGATTCGCGCGTGGTATATCCAACAGCGTATAATGGGATCCAAGGACTGGAAAAACCAAAGGCGGCTTGTATTGTAATTACCCCGCCCATGAATATGGAGATGATACTTACAATGCTTAGAGAGCCAATTCCGAGAGAATTTATTTCGTACACAATTTGTCTCCAATAGACCGAAAACTTCTCAGGTTTACTGAAAACCCTATATAAAAGCATGAAATAGCGCCCGATATGGAAAAAAAGTGTCATGTGAATTAGCTACTAAAGTACTAAATTATATCTTTGTATATATGAAACAAATCTTTAAGAGCCCGCTTTTTTTAATGGTCTTTGTTTTGATCACTGCGATTGTTTTTCAGGAATGTAAAACAAACAAATGCGATGGCTGCCCTGCCTACAAGAAAAAAGTAAGAAAATCGAGTAAGGGTTCTATTTAATTACCCATCCGGTAATTTTGTGGCTAACTAAAAGCGCCATTAAACACCCAAAGGAATTTGCGATCATATCATACCAATCAGCACTTCTTTCGCTAAATACTTTCGCTTGCATTATTTCTAAAAGCCCGCCATACATTACGGAAAGTAAAAAATATAAATAAAAAAGGTTTTTATTTTGACCGTGAACAGTTACCGAGATTCCCAATAAACTTACTAATGTAAAAAACACTCCGGCGTGCACCCATTTGTCAAAACTTAATAATTCTAACCAGGTAACGCTCGGAATAAATCTTCCGGGCATGGAACATAAACCAAAGATCACAAGAGCCCAAGCAATGGCTAATTTGTAAGAGTGATTTTTTAATAAAGAAATAATCATAAAAAAACCGCCTCAGTTAATTGAGACGGTTGCTTTTTTTGGAGGCAATTAAGCTCCGATTAATTTTTTGTAGGCATCAACAGATAATAATTCATCTAATTGTTTTGCATCTGTAATGCTCATTTTTATGATCCAGCCTTTTCCGTAAGGATCGTTATTAACGCTTTCAGGAGCCGAATCAATATCTTTATTTGCTTCTAATACTTTTCCACTGATCGGCATAAAAAGATCTGATACGGTTTTAACAGCTTCAATTGTTCCGAACACTTGTTCTTTCTCAACGGTTTCTCCAACGGTTGAAATGTCAATGTAAACTATATCGCCCAATTCTTGCTGAGCAAAATCAGTTACGCCAACCGTAGCTTCGTTGCCATTTATTTTTACCCACTCGTGGTCTTTGGTGTATTTAAGGTCTGAAGGAAAATTCATAATATGTTTTTTACAAATGTATGCGTTTACTTAGTATTTGCAAATGATTTTATTGCAGATTTATTCTTAAGCTAAAGCCGCCATTTATGTTAGAGGTAGGGAAGGAAGACGATGTTTGAGGCGTGGTCCTGATCCAATCATAAAACAACCTTAAGTTAATGTTTGGCGTTAACTGATAATCAATAGCAGAGCGTAAGGTAATAATATTTGTACCCCCTGTTGGCGTACTTATTTCGTCAACGATCCTGCGTATAACGGAAACATTTCGTCTGTAACTTAAATCAATTTTAATGTTCAGATCACTTTGAAGCGGCTTGCCCTGGATCGTTAATTTCTTAATGGTTAATTTCGGATAACGGTAACCTACACCAATAACATATTCTTGTCCTTTGGTCTCGATAATTTGCGGACCGGTAAAGTTAAGCGTAACAGTTTTATCTTTCTTGATCTCAAAATTTCCCTGCCATCCGGGTTTAACAAATTGCAGATCTACTTTAATTAAAGGAGCAAAAGCCTCACTTATTACTACCGATGTTACGTTATAGTATGGAATAAAATTAGAGCTCTCGGCTTTACCGTTAACAACAGGATTTTGTACTGGCGAACGCGCAAACTGTGCAGCATCTTTATCTCCCGCACCATATAGTAAGTTATTCGAATAACCACCAATTGTGTAAGTAGACCTGTAACTGTGTCGCAAGGTAATTGAACGGAACATTTTTTGTAAAGATTTAATTTTCCCTAAACCATCCCAGCTAATGGTCCAGTTTGGCAATGGCATTCCGGGAAAAATATTTTTAGTAGAATAATTTCTTATTTTTCTTCCGGAATAAACATCATAGAAAGTACCCATTAAAACATCTTGCTGCGTTTGATTATATCCATCGTAATACGGTTTATTTAATCCATTTGTTTGTAAACCGGTAGAGTTTCCTGCATTCGCGTCGCTTAATTGTTTTGCATAATCTTGCCTGCTCACTAAAAATTCTTTAAACAATTCTGACTCTACACCGTGTGGTTTATCTTTAAATGCTTTTCCTAAAGTAAATATCGAGGTGCTAAAGTTTCCTGTTTCAGCGCGGCTATCATGAAAATGATATTTGTTTTCTGTCGAATCAAACCGCATAAATTCAGTTAAGTTGCTCGATTTAGTTTGCGTTCCGTTTAATTCTATTTTTAAACTTCCGTGCGGCTCTATGCTAACTCTATAAGTAATGTTCTTTGTTTTGTTTTGCGTATAAGGCGTAGTTTGGTTTTTATTGAGCGAGAGCCAGCCTTTATCCAACGCCTCCGGCCGTATGTCGTTTTGCGATCCGGTAATAAAACCAATTCCCGGCGCATTATTATAATGATCCCAATCCATTCCAAGATATTCTGATTTTGGTTTAAAGTTTGGCATTCCTGTTCCTGCGGTTTGTTGTAGAGTAATATTCACAGTTTTTATCATCATAATGCCGCGCGCTAAAAATTCTCCTATGGCACCAAAATTTTGAATTTTCGGTTCTTCTTTATTAGCGGTATCTTTTTTATCAGTTTTATTTTTATCCTTTCCCTTCTTGACCGGATTAGGATTATTTAATTGTCCGGAATTTA
>JANYCL010000152.1 GCA_025360355.1 Sphingobacteriaceae bacterium | reverse complement strand
TGGAACATAAATATTTCTAAAAAATTCAGGTTTGAGCCGGGCATTGGAATTAGTCATGTTAGTAACGGCCGTTTTCAGGTTCCTAATCTAGGTTTAAATTTAGTTTCGATTAATTTAGGTTTAACTTATAAAATAAATGATCTGAAATGCGAAAAAACAACAATTGATTCTTCAACTAAAGTTCCGTCGCGTACCGAAGTTTTAGTGTGGGCTGCATATGGAATAAATGATAATTATCCGCCGGGTAACGCTAAAATGAATGCATATACTTTATCCTTCAATTATTTTTATAATGTAAGGAACACCAGTAAGCTTGGTTTAGGTGCCGATATTTATTATGAAGAAAGTTATTTACGCGAATTAGATCAGTTCAATAAAACATATCCGAATTCGATCGACATGTTGCGCATAGGAATTAAATTTGCTTATTCTTATAATATTGGCCGCATCAGTTTCCCAATAGAAATTGGTTATTATGCATTTTCAAAATATAATGATGATGGTCCGTTGTTTCACCGTTTTGGAATAAGATATACCGGCAAAAAAGGTTTAATGCTTCAGTTCGCGCTAAAATCGCATTGGGCAATTGCATACCATTTTGATATTGGAATTGGTTACCGTTTACCTGTAAAGAAAAAAGAAATTGTTAAGAGCTAAAAATATATTTATAATAATTGTTTTCTCCTTTGTAGCAAATAGCTGCAAGAAAGATAATTTATACGATTGTTTTAAATCAACAGGTCCTTATGAAACCCGCATTCGGGAAGTGTCAGGTTTTACAAACATAGAAGTAAATGATAAGATCGATCTTTACATTACACAAGGTCCGGTTTTTGAAGTTAAGATAGAAGCAGGAAAAAATTTATTTATGAATATAAGAACCACTGTTACAAGTGGAACTTTACAAATTGATAATATAAACAAATGTAATTTTGTACGGAGCCCGAAAAAGAAAATTACAGCGTACGTAACACTTCCATATTTAAGAATGGTACGTAATGCCGGAACAGGGAATGTTTATTTTGAGAGTCAGTTTGCTCAGGATTCATTGGAGATCCGTGTTGCGAACTCAGGTGATGTTCATGCAAGTGTGAATGTTCAATATTTTCAAACAAGTACGCATGGCAATGGGGATCTTTATGTTTCAGGACAAACTGATTACAGCACGCATTATACGAATGGAACAAATTATTTATGGATGCAAGATCTGGTGGTAACAACCAATATGGATCTGAATACTTATACGATTGGTGATTGTTTTATTAACGCGCCATTAGCTGGTCCAATGAAAATAGAAATTTGGGAAAAAGGAAATGTGCATTACAAAGGCAATCCGGCTTCCTTAAATCTTTCGTTATACAGTAAAGGAAAATTGATCCAAGATTAATTACTTCCCTAAGATCTCATCAAAACATTTTCCCATGTAAGAGATCATTTCTTCATTGATCATTGGTGTTACACCGATCCAGAAAGTATCATTCATGATAATTTCAGTATTCGGAAGATCACCAACCACACGGTATTCATAATTTTCGAAATACGGTTGTTTTCGGATATCGCCGGCAAATAATAAACGCGTATTAATTTTTTTATCGTTTAATTTTTTTACCAATTCATCACGTGTAATACCTGCATTTTTCTTTATGGTAATTAAATATCCAAACCAAGATGGCTCAGCGTTTGGTGTTGCCTGCGGTAAAATTAATTTTTTACTATGCTTCGATAAAACATCAGTCAGCAATTTAAAATTACGTTTACGGATCTCAACAAAACTATCCAGCTTTTGCAGTTGCGCTAAACCAAGAGCAGCTTGCATGTCTGTGATCTTTAAATTAAAACCATGACGGGAATAAGTGTATTTATGATCGTAACCGTAAGGTAAATTTCCTAGCTGTTGTTCAAAGCGTTTTCCGCAGGTATTATCTTTTCCGGGTTCGCACCAGCAATCACGTCCCCAATCACGGAACGATTCCATGATTTTTTTGAGTTTTGCATTACCCGTAAAAACAGCGCCACCCTCGCCCATTGTAATGTGATGCGCCGGATAAAAACTTAAAGTTCCAATATCACCAAACGTGCCAACGTGTTTTCCATTATAACGCGCGCCTAACGCATCGCAGCAATCCTCAATTAGCCATAGTTTATATTTATCACAAAATGCTTTTACAGCAGCCAGATCAAATGTGTTTCCTAACGTATGAGCAACCATTACTGCTTTTGTTTTCGGACTAATTGCTTTTTCCAGAAGAGAAACATCCATTTCGTAGAATGGAATACTTACATCTAAAAAAACAGGGATCGCACCGTATTGAAGCATTGGATTTACTGTTGTAGGAAATGATGCCGCAACAGTTATAACTTCATCACCGCGTTTAATCGCTCTGTCGCCAAGTTC
>JANYCL010000079.1 GCA_025360355.1 Sphingobacteriaceae bacterium | reverse complement strand
CACGTTAGGATCACCATAAACCTCACTGGTAGAAGCTACCAATACACGTGCTTTTTTTACACGTGCTAAACCAAGTACGTTATGCGTTCCTAAAGAAGAAACTTTTAATGTTTGAATAGGAATTTTCAAATAATCAATAGGGCTTGCAGGAGATGCAAAATGCATGATATAATCTAACTCGCCTGCAATGTGTATGTGTTTGGTAACATCATGATGATGGAACTCAAAATGTTCCAATTTCATCAAATGCTCTATGTTGCGCATATCGCCTGTAATAAGGTTATCCATGGCAATAACGTGGTAACCTTCATTAATAAATTTATCGCATAAGTGAGAGCCTAAAAAGCCCGCTGCGCCTGTAATTAATACTCTTTTCATTGTTTAATTATTTAGCATTACAGGCATTACCAACATCAAAATATCTTCTGCCGGGTTATCTTTTTTAGTAGCGGTAATAATACCCGCGCGGTTTGGTGCGCTCATTTCAATTTGAATTTCATCGCCCTCCATGTTGTTAATCATGTCAAGCAAAAATTTAGAATTAAACCCAATTTCAATGTCCTCGCCAACATACGTACAAGTTAAACGCTCATTAGCTTCATTAGCAAAATCTAAATCTTCGGCAGATAAGCTAAGTTGAGAGCCATTTATTTTTAAACGAACCTGGTGCGTTGCTTTGTTAGAAAAAACGCTAACACGTTTTAAGGCGCCTGCAAAAGCAGATCTATCAACAGTTAGTTTGTTTGGATTTTGTTTTGGAATAACTGCATCGTAGTTTGGATATTTGCCATCAATTAAACGACAAACTAAATTAATATTACCAAAAGAAAATAATGCATTTGTTTTATTGAATTCAACTTTCACTGCGTCATCAATTCCTGCCAACAAAGTTTTTAAAACGTTCAAAGGTTTTTTCGGCATGATGAAAGATGTTGAAGTGCCTGCTTTCGCATCGTTTCGGATGTAACGAACTAATTTGTGTGCATCTGTCGCTACAAAAATTGTATTTGTTTCGGTAAACTGACAAAACACGCCGCTCATTACAGGACGAAGATCATCATTACCTGTCGCGAAAATTGTTTTGTTGATCGCAGAACTTAAAATATCGCTCTTAATTACGATTGAAGATTGCGAATCTAACTTTGGCATTTTGGGATATTCTTCGCCGTTATGTCCTGTTAAAGTATAATCACCTGTTTCTGTTTTTAATTTTGCAGAGAATTTTTTAGGATCGATAATAAATGAAATAGGTTGCTCAGGTAAACTTGATAATGCTTCCTGTAAAGTTTTTGCAGGTATTGCTAAAGAGCCGCCTTGTTTTGCTTCCACTTTTAACGCAGTTGTAATTGTGGTTTCCATATCGCTTGCAGAAATGGTAAGCTCGCCGTCATTTACTTCAAATAAAAAACAATCAAGAATTGGAATGGTATTATTAGTGTTCAATACGCCGCCAACGGCTTTTAAATGTTTAAGTAAGGAGGAGGATGAAACTACGAAATTCATAAGTCTTTTTTATCAGTAAGCATTAATACTCAATCGGCGGTAAAGCTTAAAATACCGCAAATTCTACTTAACAAATGTAAGTTTCGCCTTAAAAAACACCTATAATAATAGGTTTAGTTTTGAACTACTTTTTAACACCAATTTTCGGGAGGAAATACCCGTAGGTTTGAATTATTTTGCCGAATACATAATACTGTACCAACACTACATCCTTTTCTGTACCGTAATGCAAAAATAGTCTGTCTGGGTCGTAAATGTAATGTGTGCTGTATTTTACGTTTAACTCCGGTGTTGAATTTTTGCGGACAAAATTAAATTGTTTTGTATTGTTTTTTACGTCGGTAATACTCAGTTTTATGAAAGGTGCCGCGTTCTGTACCGAATCAACCAATTTCCTATTTACATTGGTCAGGAGTTTTTCGTAACTGATGTTTTGAAAATAAGCCAGGTATTGTTTCATTTTTGCTTCATCAAATGGAATTGGAGTGCCATTTAATTTTTGCAGTTCAAAACTGGTGGTGCTGTTTAATTTAATTACGAAAGAGGAGTCAGGATGCTCTGCAAATTCAAGCTTAATCGCTTTTAATTGAGGTGGTGTGTAATTAATTATCATCCGTTCACGCCATTCATCTTCACTGATAAAATATCGCGACGATAAATAACCCTGAAAGCCGGGAATGCACATTAAAAATGGATTTTCGTAATTTTCACCATTATCAATATTGGTTAGGATCATGTAGGTGGCGTCGTTTTCGGCGTTTTCATGTCCTACATAATATTGTTTTATCAGATCATCCCCTTTATACACCTGAACCTTAACGGCGTGACCGATCATGTAATTTATAACATTGGGTTTTGCATTTTTTGATACCGGAGATTTTACATCCAGCATTTTCATAGTGTACAATAAAAGATTGATAGCATCAGCGCGTGCAGGATATTTATTGGTTGTAACCCACCCGGTTTTTGTGCGCTCTAAAGTAATGCTGTGATTATTTTTATCAGCAATAAAAATTTTGGTGACAGATGCGGTATCTTCAATTTTAAAATCGCGCGCATCTTTATCAACGGTGCTGCCTGATGTTTTGTTTTTATACAAATAATAGGAAGCGGCGCAGGCCAGAGTTAAAATTGTAATGACAATTAAGGAAGACTTATTCTTCATAAATAAAAAATTAAATAAAGAAATACGGGGCTATTTCTTTCCTTTGGTGTATTCGCTGCGTTTGTTAAACAAAGCATCGGCTAATTTATTGTAACGTAATGATATTTCGAAGCCACCAACAGTACGTGAAGCTTTTCTGTAGCTGGATACATTGGCATCATAAGAAATTCCAATGGCATAACTACCCATGTCAATTAAAAACTGAGGTATGATAGCATCATTAACGCGATAAAATAATCCAACTCCAATACAATTCTCAACTTTTTCACCTGTAATTTTTGTACCATTTTTAAAACGGTATTTTACATAAGTACCGGCTGTTATTTCAGTTGCATTTGCCTGCCTCATGTAAATAATAGTTGGCGTGATCGATATTTTAGTATTGTTGATATCAAATCTTGATACAATTGAAGCTACATAACGTGTAGGCAAGATGTAAGGATCTTTAGTAATGGAAAGACCTGTTGTTGTTGTGTAAGTATTACTTCCGAAATTTTGTGGCGCTTTATTCAAATGATATGCTGCAACACCAATGCGGATACTCTTAATATCATCACGGTCGTTATGCGTTTTTAAATTCGAATATTCGTAAGCTAAACCTGCACCAAAATCAGAATTGGTAAAGTTGTGATAGTTTACAGATTCCTGTGAAGATAAATTCGGATCGATCTCGGTACCATTAAACTGACTGGCATAAGTAAGATTAGAATATTTACCGCTGTTCATGGAAATACCTCCATAAATACCAGCTGCAAAAATAGTTCTTTTAGAGGCTTTTAATATGGCGCAGATATTAAAATTAACGTTGGTTAATTGTATAGCAGCAGCACCGGCTTTATCATTAAATATATTTAAGCCAATCCCTAAGAAAGCATTTTTGTAACGGTTTCTGAAAATACCCCCGTCAACTGATAAGCCCATTGTTTGGTAAGGCTTACCCATTGATGCCCATTGATTACGGTAACCTGCAATTACTCTGGAGTAACCTGAAAAGAAGCCTGTATTAGCCGGATTATAAACCAAAGGTGCTTCCTGGATCTGTGCCAAATGAATATCCTGAGATCTTAGATCAAGATTTAAAATGGATAATAAAAGAAAGAAAAGTATACTTAATTTTTTCATAAAAATCTTTTGTTCAATTCGTGTTTAGCGTATTAAGGTAACGTTGCCTTTTATAATTTTACTTTCGTTTTCTACGTTCTTATATTTTAGCATGTAAGCATAAACTCCGGTTTGCGCAGGCGTACCTTTATGGGTTCCGTCCCATCCGAAAGTATATTCATTAGCCCGAAAGACTTCCTCGCCCCACCGGTTCCAAACCTGCATTTCATAATCGCGTGCATATTTTGCTTGCAAGCCTAATGGAGAAAAAATATCATTGATACCGTCACCATTCGGAGTAAAACCGGTTGGCATCACAATATCACTTCGTTTATCAGCAAACACAGCTGTTATGTTATCGCTCGAACCAATAACGAAACTTAGGGAGTCCTTATACAAATAGCCGCCATTTCCGGAACTTAAGGAAGTGGCAATTGTATATTTTGTATCAGGCGGCGAGGCTGTTGGACTATTAGTTGTTGAGGTCCATTCCCAATGATCAAATACATAAAGAGAAGTATCGATTGGTGCTGCTTTAATGAACGAGAATAAATAAGCTGGAACTTTATTTTGATAATACTGTCCTGCCCAAACAAAATTACTTAGGTGTAAACTATTAAAATCAACTGTACCTGCACCTGACGGTTTCACATCAATTGTAATATCGTAAGGCCCGTTCATATTCATACATTTACTAAGCAAGGAATCCGCTTTATCACAACGCTGTAATAAACGGAGACGAAGAGTATCCATTGCATATTCCCAATCCTGTACGGTGGTTTGCCAGAAAGCAGAGTGAAGAGGGATCTCAGGTGTAAATATGCTTCTGAAATAATCGAAATGCGGGATCATTTTATTACAACTTAAAGTTGTATTCAAGAGATCCATATACCGATTCAAATATTGGTTTTTAAATTGTGCATTGAGTAAAAAACGCGATAGAAGAATTGTACTTCCAACATAAGCCGAAGCAGGTGTGGTGTAACTTCCTACCGGACCGGTTAGTAAAGTGCTGGTATAGATACAAGGCGATGTGGTTTGCATGTTCGATGCAGTGAATGTCATTGGTACTGCCGGATATGCAGGATCTTTTAAAGCATATGCTAATCCTAAAACATTATTCATGTCCCACATAAAATAACGCCATTTCATTAATGTATCTGCATAAGCAGGGTGATTACCGTTATTAATTTTTCTCCACCAAGATGTATTTAAAGCTATAGCATCATTATTTACTAAATAACTATTGTAAATGAAATAATCCATGAAGCTATATTTGTTTATGCGTTTCATGGTATTATCGTAATAAACACTCGGACTTAAAAACACTGGAAGTTTGGTAGCGTAATTAAAAACACCAACTGTACTTTGTAATGGTCCGGGTGCCATTGGTGTTGTAACCCAACCGGTATCGCGGTTTACAGTGGGTGGTATAACTGAACCAACAAAGTGCTGACGAAGAATATCAACTGAATCTCTGTTAATTCCATAATAATAATTTAAATAATCCTGATCAGGAATTTCGCGGAATTCATAAATACCCCAATAGCAACCGTTCACAAAAGTACGTATTGGTTTATAATGAAGACCATCCAAAGACAAGCCACTCTTCATAGCGTATGTTTGCACGAACGCATCACGCATGTGAGTGGTTCTTAATATCGGAGGAGTGGAAGCTGTTGGAGTTCTAACCGAAAAATTATCTTTACCCGCAGCACGTATTTCGAAATTTGGGAATATGGTTCGGGTACTCACACCAAAAGTAGCATCGTTATAAATATTTCCGGTTAACCGGCATCCTTCACCTGTACGGTCATCAAAACCAACATCAAAACCTCTCTGCTGATTTATCCATCCATCATTTGGTGGTTGAGATAAACTTCCGCCGGCCTCAGAATAAAATTTATTTTTATCAAAATACTCGACATGTAAACTCTGACTGATCGCAGTTGTAAAGAAAGTAGTATTTGTGACGACGGACAAACATCCGAAACCGGGATTGACCGACAAGTCGGCACCATCAAAATAAGTATTTGTTTCCTCGAAACTTGGTAAATATGAATTAGCAAGAGAGGCTGAACCCACCCCATTAGGTTTAGGATAAGTAACAGCAGTAATAACATTAGTATTTCCATTTACAGGATTCGGACTATTAATATCATCCACGTAAGTAAAAGTTTGTGAGGCAAGAGGAGTACCAATGCAACCGGTATAACTTGCGCAAGGGATATCGCCGCCTAATTGATTACAATTTCCCATTGTGTAATTGATCTGGAAATTAACTGTATCAGGTATTGACATAGTGTACATACCATTTCCCGGAGCAGTAAAACCGGGAGCAGCAGAAAATGTTGGAACTGGAGCATAACCTAAATAAACTATACCTGGAGCATAAAAGGAATTACGTTTTTCAAAAGAAGCTGGAGTTCCGCTAGCGCCTTGAAGTAATTTCCATCCAACATTCGGAGGCATTGGAGTTACATAATAATCAGCTCCGATCGGCGCAACTGTTGAATACCTTCCCCAATTATCTCCCGGCTTAGTTCTTCTTACAAATAAAGAATCTTTAATAACACCGTTATAAGATAAAATTAACCATTGATTTTTACATTGTTCAAGAGTAAAGTTTGTATGGTAACGGAATGGTGGTCCCGGATTAGGAACCGCTGGTGTTTCCAGTGTATTACGCCCTGACAACCATACAACCATAAATGCATTTGCAGCAGGAATTGAGCCCATGCTAATTCCATTCGGGAATTTCCATTTATATAAATTGGCAGGATCATTGGTTAAATAATAATTATCTAATGATAAACTAAAACCGGGCGTTGCGTTATATAATTCCACATAATCTTCGAAGTTATTGAAACCATCTTTATTCGGACCCATATTGGTCCAACTAACTTCATTCATTACAATTTGTGATTTGGCAGAATTAAGAAATAATGCCAAAAAAATAAAAAATAGAATTCTTTTCATTTGCGTAAAGGTATTTTTCATCTAAACTTCAAATTTAGTTATTTATAGTTAAAACACCAAGTCTTTAACAGCTTAATTTTCAGCATACTGGTGTTTATTATACTATAACGAAGCAAAAGAGCAAAAGGATGGGTTTTGGAGCAAAAATAATTAGTTAAATGCTTGGTTTTTTTTGGCGCTCAATGTTTAAATCTAAATAGTAAAAAACCATACAAACACCTACCTTTGTGGTCCTGAAATGAGCGATGTAATAAAACACGAGTGCGGTGTAGCAATGATCCGCCTTCTGAAACCGATCTCCTATTATAAAACCAAATATGGTTCGGCA
>JANYCL010000447.1 GCA_025360355.1 Sphingobacteriaceae bacterium | reverse complement strand
TTGGGTTTGTTTTTTCGATCAAAACAAATTCAGCCATGAAATAATTTTTTAAACGACCATCTGATTTTATTAATTCAAAAAAGCGCACCACTTTAGCATTTGTAGTGCTTGTGCATTTGATGGTATAAACTGCTTCTAATTCTTTTCCGGTGTAGCTAGGACTTTTTTTAATTTCAACAACAAATCCTTTTGCAGTTTGTGAAGAAACTGTTTTGGTATTTAAAGAATCAAAACTCATTATTCCTAATGAGACGAGAACCAAGGATGTGGCAATAAAGAGTGCTTTCATGTTAATTTTGTCATAGCTAAAATACGACATAAAAAGACCGCTTCGACAGAGGTGTTCGATTTTGACTGCCTTTGTTGATAAAGAGAAAAATCATAGACCTAAACCAATTTAAAGCTAGTGAACCCTTTCTCCCGACAGATAAGTGGCTAAAACCTTTGTTGATAAGACAGAATTCTCAGGACATTTCATCAGATCTGTATCGAGAATTATGAAATCCGCGAACTTATTTTTCTCTAAACTTCCTTTTTCTTTTTCCTCAAAATTAGAATAAGCGGCCCAGATCGTCATGCCTTTTATTGTTTCTTCGCGCGTTAAAGCATTCTCCATTTGAAATCCGCCTTCCGGAAAACCTTTGCTGTCTTTTCGGAATACCGCTGCATAAAATGTTTTGAACGGAGAAATATCTTCAACAGGAAAATCGGTTCCCAAAGCGAGAATTCCTGCTGCTTTTAAAAGATCTTTGTATGCATAAGCATATTTCACTCTTTCTTTTCCCAAGCGTTCTTCGGCCCAATACATATCAGAAGTTGCGTGAGTTGGTTGAACGGAAGGGATTATTCCCTTAAAATATTTGAAATCATTTTTATTAACGACCTGTGCGTGTTCTATTCTCCAGCGCATTACATTCATTATTTCTTTCTGAATTTCTCCACTATTATCAAAAGCAACATGAGGGGCAATGATGTAAGTGTAAAGCATTAAACGATTGGCAGAATCACCAATGCAATGCGTATTCATTTGAAAACCTTTTTGGAACATTATTCTTGCGCCTTCTTCAAAATGTTCTTTTGAATTTAATAAAAAACCTTTCCAATCTTTTTTATCAGAATAATTCTCAAGCAAACAAGCACCGCGAGAACCTAAAGCCCCATCGGCATAAAATTTAAAAGAACGAACATTTAAATGATCGGTTTTATACCGGCCTTTTTCTAAATAATATTTATAATTCGGTGCACTATCGCTGAGCATAGCGTAAATGCGCATTTTTAATTTGCCGCTTTTTTGTAATTCATCAATGGCATCAATTTCAAATTTCATTAAACCTGCATCATCAACAGTTGTAAGTCCAACCTCAAAACAATTTTTTTGCGCTGCTAAAAGTGAATTGAACATTTTTTCTTTTGTAGGAAGAGGAATTTTATTCGTGACGAGATCAACGGCGTTGTCAATTAAAATACCGGTTAAATTTCCTTTTGCATCTTTAATTAATTCGCCGCCATCAATTCTTGTTTTATTATCTATTCCGGCTAATTTAAGAGCTGCAGAGTTCGCAAGTGCCGCATGTCCGTCGATACGTTTTAAAATTAACGGCGTGTTTGGAAAAAGTGAATCAAGAATATTTTTATTTGGATATTCTTTCACATCCCAATCATTCTGATCCCATCCTCTGCCAATTATCCATTCATTTTCTGCGCCAACTTTTGGATTTGTTGCTTGATCGCGTTTCACAGCAAAATCTTTTACTTTTTGAATTACTTCTTCAAATGAATTTGTTCCAACAAGATCCACTTGCTGCAAACCTGCTCCGTAACTTAAAAAATGACAATGCGCATCAATAAATCCCGGGAAAATAGTTTTGCCTTCAATATCTTTCGTTTCCTTTGAAGAATATGAATTTAAAATTTGTTCGTTGCTGCCTGTTTCAATAATTTTACCATCTTTGATAGCCATTGCTTGCTGAACAGAAAAAGAAGAATCAACAGTATAAATAACAGCGTTATGAATTATTAAATCAGCTTTTTGTTTTTTTGAAGAGCAGGAAACAAGAAGCCAAGAAGCAAGAACCAAGAAAAGGAAATTTTTAATCATACACTAAAGATAAAATTAAATGAGTGCTCAACAAAATAAAGATATTGCAACAAAATGGTTTGCTGCTTTTAACGAGCATAATTTAGAGGACCTCCTAAGTTTATATTCTGAAACCGCAGAACATTTTTCTCCCAAATTAAAGATCCGTCAACCGGAAACAAACGGACTAATAAAAGGAAAACTTGCATTAAGAGCGTGGTGGCAAGATTCTTTCGACAGATTACCAACTTTAAATTACGAAGTAAAGAAACTCACTGCCGATGATGAACAAGTCTTCATGGAATATATCCGTCATGTTAAAGGAGAAGAGGATCTGAATGTTGGTGAAGTTTTGGAAATTAAAAATGGAAAAATAGTTGCTTCTAGAGTTTATCATGGGTGAGAATTACTCAGCTTTGATTCTCCAGTATTTAGATAATGCAGCCAAAGTTTTACGTTTTCTATCGTTATTGGATAATTAATTGCGGGACAATCCCAATGAAAAACGACTTCGCTGACTCTTTTTCCATCAGAAGATTCTGGATCCCAAACAAAATAGTCCGAAGCTTCCAGTGCAAATGCAATAACGTTAAGGTCAGATAGTTTTATCCTTTTATTAAGAACATCATTACATAATTTGACTAAATGATTACTTTTCAAAATGAAATCTACATCGCTTTTGTTATCAATTATTTTATGATGTGAGATTGTGTTTCGGATTTCTACTGCTCCAGTCAAATCATCACATAAAATATCAACTGTTACTGTCCCTTCAAAATA
>JANYCL010000403.1 GCA_025360355.1 Sphingobacteriaceae bacterium | reverse complement strand
ATATCTTTTGGCTGGAAGAATAAAAAATAATTTTTAAGATTGGAATCAAACAGTTGATCACTCGCCAACATAGCTCCCTGGATCCGCTTGGCGTAATTTATACTATCTACAATTTCTTTTTGTTTTACTTCTATTAATTCCTTTTGCATAACAACTTCCGAAGTACGGTCTTTTACAGTTTGCTCAAGTTGTTGTTGTCTTACTTTTAATTGTTTTGTACGAACCCCATTAAATCCAAATACAATACTAATGAAAGCAATAATGTAACCGGCATACGCCCCGGGATGTAAATACCAAGGTGCTTTAATAGTAAATTTATACTCGAAAGTATCACTCCACTTTTGTGAAATACCAATTGCTTTTACTTTAAACGTGTAATCGCCATGCGATAAATTACTGAAAGATGCTTTGTTCTCTGTTGTTAACGGACTCCAATCTTTATCCCCGGATCCCTCTAATAAATATTGATATTGAATTTTATCAGGTGCCGACCATTCGATACCGCTAAAATGAAAAGTTAAGTGGTTAATGTAATATGGCAATACAAGATCTTTAGGATAATTATAAAAATCGGTGAGACCGCTGAAACTTACATTGGTGAGATCCTTTTTTATTTTATCGCCGACTTCAATTTTTCTTCCTGTTGCCAATGAATCTGAAAGCGCGTTAAAATCAATAAAAGTTTGTTCTAATTCTACACCTGATAAATGAATTTCAGGAGCTTTCTCTGATAATTTATAATTATTCAGATCTAAAGTAGTAAGTGCTTTTCCATTCCCCCACCAAATCTTGTTTTTCCAATCAACAAATACACTGTTCTGAAAAAAGTTATTTGCTTTTAAACCATTGGCAGTTGTATAAACATAATTAGTAAGTGTACCATTTCTGTGAACCATGTAGTTTAGTCCTTTTTCAGTTGCTACCCAAACATTTCCGTTTTTATCCTGAACCATTGAACGGATATTTTTACTACTCAATCCATCATTCTCATCGAAATGTAAAAATTCCGGACGGCGTGATTTAATTGTGCTTGCTTTTAAAACACTAATTCCATTTCCATCAGTACCGATCCATATATTTCCATCCGTGTCGATTACAATTGACTTTACATAATCGCTGCATAAACCTGACTTTTCATTATAGCATCTGAAAAATTCGCCATCATAACAAACTGCACCGTAACCATCCGTACCAAACCAAAGATTTCCTAATTGATCTTGCGTAATTGCAACAACTGAATTCTGACTTAAAATAGGATCATCCATAAATGTTGTTACAGCAACACCATCATAACAACAAACTCCTGCTCCGTCTGTTCCAAACCAAATTTTTCCTGAGCGGTCTTTGAACATACTGAGGATATAATTGCTGCTTAGTCCTTGATCTTCGCCAAAATTCTCAAAGGTTTTTCCATTAAAACGAACAGCGCCTCCGCCATCTGTACCTAACCAAACATTTCCTGAATTATCTAATGCAGATGCTTTAACATAATTGCTGCTTAAACCTTCTTTCTCGGTGTAATGTGAAAAACTACTTCCGTTGTACTTAATAACGCCGTCGCCATAAGTCCCAAACCATAAATTAGAATCAGCATCCTGCACAATAGAACGTACTGTGTTGCTTCCTAAACCTTCACGCTCTGTATAATGTGTAAACGAAGAACCGTTATATAAACATACACCGCCGCCATAAGTTCCCATCCAAATATTACCTGAAGCATCTTCGCGAATACACAATACGTAATTGTTACTTAAACCTTGCCGTGTTGAAAATACTTTTACTTTTTCACCATCATAACTGCAAAGACCACCATCATAAGTTCCCATTAAAATATTTCCTTTGCTGTCTTTATTCATCGAGATAACACAATCCGAACTTAGTCCGTCTTTTTTAGTCAAATATTTAATTGTTTTTCCATCGTAAATATTCACACCGCCATCATCTGTCGCAAACCAAATATTTCCTTTATCATCTTGTATTATGGAGTGAACGATCTTGCTGTTTAATCCCGCACCCGTTCCGAAATACGTAAAAACTTTTCCATCGAAGCGGCAGGCCCCCCAGCCGTTAGTACCAAACCACATTTCACCTTTTGAATCCTGAATGATAGCACGAACAGTGTTGTTGTTGAGTCCCATGCTTTCATTATAAGTAGTAATTGTTTTTCCATCGTAAACGCAAACACCGCCACCATTAGTACCAAACCAGATCTTACCATCTTTATCTTCGCATAATGAAAGTATAGTGTTATCGCTCATGCCTTCATCTTTTGTAAAGCGCCACATGATCTTTCCATCATAACAACTTGCACCACCGCCTTCAGTACCAAACCAAATTCTTCCCTGCTTATCCTGAAGCATGCACAAAACTGTATTGTTGCTCAATCCGTTCTTCTCAGTAAAATTTGTGAATGAAGATCCGTTATATCTGCTTGCACCACCACCAACTGTACCCATCCATAAATTCCCCGACTTATCAAAAAGCAAACTGCGGATAAAAGAAGAACTCAGTCCTTGCTCTACATCCAAATATTGAATATTACTTATGGCTGCATCTTTAAAACGCGGTGCAGTTGCAGGCACAGGAACCGGCTGAGTACATACTACTGTATTTATTTTTGCAATTACCGGTTGTGGTAATTTTAAACTGTCTTGTCCGGGAGTTGTTGTATAGAGATCAGTAGGTACTTCTGCACTTTGCAGATCTGCAATTTTATTAATATTAGTATTGGTTGGATAAACTTCAGGTGATTTAGCTGTAACTATAGTAGGCTTTCCTGCCTCAACTGTTTTGTGTTTAGCACGACGTATGGTAACCAGATTTTCGGGCTGAGTTTTGGAGCTG
>JANYCL010000442.1 GCA_025360355.1 Sphingobacteriaceae bacterium | reverse complement strand
AATACTAACCGGTCCGCCGGATGTTCCGGGTGTTGCATAATGGTTTGGATTTGGAATATTTATTCCTTCAATGCGCCAAAGAACTCCCGCAGGAGAATTACCACGAATAACAATATCATTCCTTGAATCATCTGAACTATTTGCTCCTGCTAAATTTGAAGCCATACGTGCGGGATCGCCTCTGCTTCCGGCGTAACGATTAGCTTCATCCATCGAAAAATTACGCGAGCTCACACTGCTCATGTCGTTATTTGCTTCTCCTTTTTTTCCTGAAGTAACAATTACTTCTTCCATTTTATTTATGGCATCGGCGAGTTCAATAGTTAAAATTGTTTCTTTACCTGAATTCACCATTATGCCGGAAAGAATTGTTGTATGATAACCAACATAACTTATTTTAAGTGTATGACGACCAACAGGAATTGATTCTAAACGGAAATTTCCTTTTTCATCTGTTGTTGTAACTACTTGTTCGGTAAGATCTGTAACTAAAACGATGGCGCCAACTATTTCTGAACGCAATTCTTTATCTACAACCGTACCACGGATGTTTTGTGTTATGGTTTGAGAAACATAAACGGAAGAAATAAAAAGGAATAAGCAAGTGAAAAGGAAATGTTTCATTACAATATAATCGCAGACAAAAATAAAATAATTTATGGAAGAATAAAATTTGCTATTATATAGGCCTTGTAAGTAATTTTAAGCAATTATATTAACTAAATAGATACCGTATTTCCCTAACTCAGGGTCTTTTTTTGTTACTCTCATACTTACTTCTTACCTTTCCATTTCTAAAAAAAATAAAAATGGCAACTACATCAGATCTATCTAGGAATTGTTTTATCAGGATCGATAACGTATTATTAAAAGTAATGGAATACGATCATATCACTCCTGGAAAAGGAAATACAATTTACTCTTGTAAATGCAGGAACGTTGAAACAGGAAAACAAAGTGAGATCCGTTTCCGCTCGGGTGAAAAGATCGACCTCGTGAGAGTGGATGAGCATGAATTGCAATTTATTTATTCTGAAAATGATTTTTTGGTTTGCATGAATCAGGAAAGCTTCGAGCAAGTTCATGTTCCGAAAATTATTTTCGGAGAATCTACCCGGTTTTTGCAGGAAGGGATGGTACTTAAGATCCGTTTCGATGAAAATGAAAAACCGTTGAATGGCGAACTTCCAAAATATGTTGAATTAATTGTCACATACGCCGAGGATGGAAATAAAGGTAAATTAGTGAAATCAGCCGAAGTTGAAGGCGGAATAACCCTTCAGGTACCCATGTTTGTTGCAACAGGGGATAAACTTAGAATTGATACCGAAACCGGGGAATATATAGAAAGAGTTATGAAATAGTAACGGAAATGGTCCAATTTCTTGTCTTATTAAAGCCCTTGACTTTCAAGGGTTTTTCTATGTGTTATTTTTTTTTACGGTTTAAGATATAATTTCTATATTTAAACGTTTTCAATAACTGATGAGGGTCATAGGATTTATAATATTTTTTTGTATTGCCTTTTTAAAGGTTAATGCACAGCTGCTTGAAAAAACCCAGATCAAAGGTTTTATTGATATCGGTAGTAATTACGATATCGATAAACAAAAATTAAACTTTCAATTTGGAGAGCAAGACCTTTTTATTACTTCTGATCTTTCAAGCCGCATTTCTTTTTTAGGTGAATCGGTTTTGAAATATAGTCCAACCTCACCAACAAAATTCGATTTTAGTTTAGAGCGTGCAGTTTTTAAATATAACTATTTCAGAAACCACAATTTTTTCGCAGGAAAAGTTCACACAGCTTTAAATTATTGGAACGATACTTATCATCACGGTCGTTTGTTCTTCCCAACAGTTGGTCGCCCCGAGATCTTTAATCAAAATATTATTCCTTTGCATACCACAGGATTTGGTTTGTCTGGGCAAAATCTTGGAAACTTAAAATTCGGATATACATTAATGGTGGGTAATGGTCAAGGCTCCACTGATCTTGCTGATGATAATGTATATAAATGTTATGTTGCAGCTGTGAATTTCAGACCGCTTGATGGATTAAGAATTGGTTTTTCGGGGTATTGGGATAAGATAACCGGTGATGTTCATACACATATAACCGGTGTTCCAACAGTAACTTCAACTGTAACGCATTCTGTGGGTTTAGTAACGCAGCAAATTTATTCGGGATCAATAGCATATTTTAAAAAGCAATTTGAGTTTTTAGCTGAGGGTTCATTAGCGATCAATCATACAGATTCTTTAGGCGATAAAACAACAAACGCATTTTATGTTTACGGCGGCTATAGAATTAAAGATCTGATAGTACCTTATGTGAGATATGATTATATATATTATACAAATGGAGAAGTTGTATATACACCCGTAAATACTGAAGCGTTTGCCGGCGGTTTAAGATGGGAAATTAATTATCTTACGGTTGTAAAATTAGAATACCAATATAAAAAGTCGGGACCAAAAACTTTTACAAATAATATGCTGTTGCAAATAGCAATAGGATTTTAGATGAAAATAATTAATTACATATTTATATTTGTGGTGAGTCTGATGCTGACTTCGTTTTCGCCTATAGAAAACGAATTGGATATACCGCAAATAGAAGGGGGGCTTGCGGTGATCGTCAATTCGAAAGGTGCGCCTTCAGAATTGCCTTTATCAAAAGTAAAATCAATTTTAAAAGGTGAACAACAACGCTGGAAAGACGGCGCGAAAATTACTCTTGCATTCATGAAAACGTCGACACCTGTTGGTGAAGACATGGCTAAGCGCGTTTTTGGAATGACTTCAAAAGAATTAAATAAATATTTTCTTGCACAGGTTTTTCAGGGGAAAATGAGTTCACCACAGTTCTTTGATTCGGAAGAAGATCTGCTTAAATACGTTAAGAATAATGATGGTGCAATAGGTGTTGCAAGTTCAAAAAATGCCAGCGGAATAAATACTATTACTGTAGATGGCAAAAAATCCATATAAAACAGGGTTTAGTTTTAAAATAATTACGGTACGTAATAAGATCATTGCGGTTGTAATAGGTATCATTCTTGTTTTCGCGCCTTTTATTTTTATTTATTTTCCAAACAAACAAAAAGATCTTTTAATTGAAAGTTATAATAAGGAAGTAGAAAACATTGCATCAACTGTTGCACTCGGTGTTAATGTAGCATTAATAGAACAAAATTTTAGTGGGGTTGAAGTGGCTATGCAATATGCAAAATCAGATCCGCGTTTAACTTTTATTGCAATGGTGCAAGTGGATACCTTAGAAAAGCCTAAAGGTAAGCCGGCTATTCTAAAAACAACGGCATTCAGTGTTTTTCCTCAGGAGTTTAAATTAAAAATTGATCTAGTGTCTTCCGATTCAATTATTGTAAGGGAAGCTCCAATACAATCAGAAGTACTAAATGGAAAAGTAATGGTTGGCTTTTCTACAAAAACAATTCAACAAACGATTAAGCGCGGACAGCTAACATCCTTCGTTGGAAGTTTCCTGGTATCCTTATTAAGTA
>JANYCL010000399.1 GCA_025360355.1 Sphingobacteriaceae bacterium | reverse complement strand
ACGGCTTTTGTGGCGGCGGGGAGTGTTTAATAAATAGCAATACCCATCTCAATTCCAAAATTGTTGATATTTCGATATTTTGAAATGAAACTTTGATTGACCACTTCTTTTATGGACATATCTCTGCCATGATTAGTTTGATCTATTACAGCATTTCCTAAAGATATTCTCTCATAATACAAACTTATACCAATATACTTTAATAAATTAATTGGTTTTGAACGATCCCTCTTTAAGCCTTCTGAGTTGAAAAATTTATAAGGTTTAAAAGTTAATTCAATGGAATAACTGTTCTTTAGTCTTAAATTCATATTTCGACCCCCGTCACTATAAAATAGTTTATTTGTAAAAGGACCCGTAAAAGTGAACCAATTTGTTCCGGTTTTCAACAACAACATAAATCCGCCATATTTCTGTGGAAACGGTGAAAATACAATTCCCCAACCTTTTTTTGTATTCCCTCCACTTTCAAATCCAGCCGAGCCGTCTATTCCACCTTTCAAAGTATAAGCTTGCGCTGAATCAACTGAATTATTATAGTTTGTGATAAAGTTCTTATCAAAATCATCTTTAAATTCCTTCGAATAATGTTGCTTAGTAACACCATTATAAAATTTAAAATTATAACATAATCCTAGGACAAATTTTCTTGAAAAAAATCTTGAAAGATTAAGAATTAAATTTCCACTAGCTCCCTTTGAAGCGAACGATTTAATTTCAGGTGTATAAAGATATTGTAATGTTAATCCGAAAACCGAAGATTGGGTTGTGCTATCAGGAATAAATAAATATTTTAAATATGGAGTATTAGTAATAAGCGGATCAACATATGGTTTGTTATCTTCTTGAGAAAAATTTTTCAAGCTTAAAAAACAAAATAAAAATATTTTTCTAACTATCATTATTTATGTTTTAACTCACCCTAATCTCCTCAATCACCAATTGAGTAGTAACATTTCCTCTAAAATCATTTTCTTGGATCTTAAAAACAATGTCAATGGGAATTTTGCGATGGAAGAAAATAAAAGTACCGTTTTTGTAGGCGTATTTTGTTTACAAAGAGTTCGTACTACTTTGTGGTTAATTTAGGAAGTCCAATTCTTTTCAAAACTTCGTTTGCTTTTAGAAGTTTTTCCGGAAATAAGATCTTTCCTTTAAACTTCTCTAAAGATTTGTCAATTACAACAATTGGTGTTTTTCTTTTATTTAACTCATCTATTGTCATATAGCAAATTTAAGCATTTTTTCGCTTAACTACAAAACCATCGTAATCTACATTCTTATCAAACTCATACCAGTTATCAGCCAACTCTCCAAAAACATGAAAGTCATTTTTAACTTCATCGAGGTATTTTGCAATTCCCATCCTATACAACCTGTTTCTTGCGGTAGTGCTACCGGTGGCATAAACCCATGCCTCAGGGTATTTGTCGGTAAAGGCATAAACTGCTGAAACAACAGTAGCTAATACTTTTTCAGCGTCGTTATTGTTTGTGATTACTTTATCGTCTAGTTTACCGGTTAAATTATCCTTATCTCCAAAAGCTAAATTAAAAAAGCCACTCAAGTTTGTTTCTGTAAACTCAATAAGTTTAGGTATGTTGCCCTTTGGTCCTTCACTAACAAATTCGAATATAGTGAGATCTTTCTCTGCCTTTATGTGATATTTTGGTTGTTTCATTTTTTTTTAATCTACTACTTTACACTAACTCACCCTAATCTCCTCAATCACCAATTGCGTTGTAATAGAACCCCTGAAATCATTTTCCTGAATTTTAAAAACAATATCGATAGGGATCTTACGCTGGAAGAAACTTAAAAAATCACCTTTATCATAAGCAATTGCCGGGAAACGCACATTCGGGTTTTTAGATTGGAAAAGATCTAATTTTAAATGATTCGTTCCAACTACTTTTCCCCAGCCTGTGTCAATTACATTTTTCGCAACAAATAGCGGTGTCATATTTTCCGGACCGTGTGGCGCAAATTGTTTTAAAATGCGGAGGGTTTTGTCGTTTATATCTTGTAGATCAATTTCAATATCAATATCCACTCTTGGAATTTGTTGTTCTTCAGTAATTCTTTCAGAAACTATTTTTTCAAATTTATTTTGGAATGCGGTTACATTTTCTTTTTTCAAAGTTAAACCCGCCGCAAATTTATGTCCGCCGAATTGTTCTAAGAGATCGCTGCATTGTTCAATAGCAGAATAAACATCAAATTCTTTCACGCTGCGTGCAGATCCGGTTGCTTTTCCGTCTGATTCAGTCAAAATAATGGTTGGCTTATAATATTTCTCAATTAAACGCGAAGCAACAATTCCAATTACACCTTTATGCCACGTTTCATTAAATAGAACAGTAGATTTTTTAAATGGCGTCATCGGGTCATTCTCAAGCATCAAATGTGCTTCTGAAGTTGTGCCTTGATCAAGGTCTTTACGCAAAGTATTAGTGGTATTGATTCCTTTTGCAATTTCATTCGCCTCAGCTTCGCTTTCACAAATCAATAACTCAACTGACTTGGAACCGTGTTCCAATCTTCCCGCCGCATTAATTCTCGGACCAATAACAAAAACAAGCGTAGTAATATTTAACGCTTTGGTAATTTTATTTGAATCGATAAGAGCTTTTATTCCCGGTCTCGGATTTGAATTTAATTTCTCAATACCAAAATAAGCGAGAATTCTATTTTCTCCTGTAATAGGAACAATATCCGCGGCAATACTTGTCGCAACCAGATCTAGATATTCTAAATAAAATTTCGGATCAATATTATTTTTAATGCTGTAGGCTTGAATTAATTTAAAACCAATTCCACAGCCGGCCAATTCTTTATAGGGGTACGGACAATCATTCCGTTTCGGATCCAGAACTGCCAAAGCTTTTGGTAATGAATCTCCCGGTAAATGGTGATCACAAATAATAAAATCAACACCTTTTTCATTGGCGTAATCAACTTTATCAATGGCTTTAATGCCGCAATCGAGAGCAATTATTAAACCAAAATTATTTTCTTTAGCGAAATCAATTCCTTTAAAAGAAATTCCATAACCTTCTTTGTAACGATCAGGAATATAAAACCCGACATTCGGATAAAACTTTTTAAAGAAACTGTAAACGGTAGCAACAGAAGTCGTACCATCTACATCATAATCTCCAAAAATTAAAATTTTCTCATTGTTTGCTATAGCTTTATCAATTCGCTCAATGGCTTTATCCATATCCTTCATTAAAAAAGGATCATGTAAAGCATTTAATTCCGGTCTGAAAAAATTTTTGGCTTCTTCAAACGTTGAAATATTGCGTTGAAATAAAAGTGAAGCAATTATGGTATCGACATTTAAACCTTGTTGCAGTTCGCTAACGGCTTGCGGACTACCGCTGCCTTTTATGTTCCATCTTTTCTCCATAACTAAGCAATGTTATGGTAAACAGCAACAACATCATCATCATCTTCCATCTTTTCGATCAAAGCATTTACATCCGTTTCCTGTTCGGGCGTTAATTCTTTGGTCGTGGTAGGAATAAATACTTTTGTTGATTCTATTAAGGTGTATTTTTTTTCTTCCAAACCATTTTGCATTAAACCAAAATCGGTAAAAGCGGTTTGAATGATCAATTCGTTTGTTTCATCATCCCAGGTATAATCTTCAGCACCAAAATCGATCAGATCTAATTCAGTATTGTCTTTATCTAAATCTTTCGCATCTACTTTAAATAAAACCTTACGCTCAAACATAAAACTTACTGAGCCTGTTGTTCCAAAAGTTCCTTCGTTCCGACTAAAATACAAGCGCATGCTTGCAACCGTGCGGGTTGGATTATCGGTATTACATTCTACAAGAACAGGAACTCCGTGCGGCGCGTATCCTTCGTAAATAACTTCTTCGTAATTCGCAGAATCTTTTTCTGATGCGCGTTTAATGGCGCCGTCAATATTTACTTTCGGCATGTTAACTGCCTTTGCATTCTGAATAATTGCGCGTAAACGTGCATTAGAATCAGGATTCGGTCCGCCTGATTTTACAGCCATTGCAATTTCTTTTCCTAATTTAGTAAACGCCTTGGCCATTTTGGCGTAGCGTTTAAACATTGTTGCTTTCCGAGTTTGAAAAATCCTTCCCATGTCAATACAATTTTTATAAAATTAATTAATATTTTTATTTGCGGCCATTGCCGATAATTGTCCCGATAAATCTTTTGTTAACTCGCGCCGCGAAAAACGTGCGATCTTACTTTTATCAAAAGTAATAAGTTTTTTATTATAAAGTGCAAAAATATTTTCTTTTAGTTTTTGTTCATCCTTAAAATCTGAAATTAAACCACAGCCGGTCTCTTTTAAAATATCAGCCAGATCACCATCGGTCGGACCAATTGCCAACACCGGAACTTCGGCGGCAAGGTATTCGAAAATTTTACCGGTAACAATGCTTTTCGCGTTTTTGGTTTGGTTCACTAATAATAAAAGGACTTTACTTTTTTGTTGTTCTTTTATCACTTCGCTGTGCGGGAGATAATCTATTTTGCGTACGAATTGTTCTAGTCCGTACCCTTTAATTTGTTCTTTCACAAAATAATCCACTTTGCCGACCAATTTTATTTCCAGATCTTTTTTAAAATTTTCATTTTCGGCAACTAGATCTTTTAATACTTTCCAAAGCGTTTCAGGATTACGGCTTTTTACCAATGAACCAATGTGCGCGATTGAGAATTTTTTATCTTTTTCTAAAATGCCATTAAAAATATCATCTTCGTCAAAACCATTTGTGATCACTTTAAATTTTTCGGGTTGTTTGGTATAGATCTTTTTAAAATCTTCACTCATTCCTTTACCAACACTAACAATAGAATCGGCGTTTGATAAAACTTCTAATTCTAATTTTTTATGCTTGGCGTCAGAAGAAGAACTTAGCATCAACTCTTTATAAAAATCAATATCGGTCCAGGGATCACGGAAATCTGCCATCCATTTTATATTCGGGAATTGTTTTTTTAGTCCCAAAGCAATTAAATGCATGCTGTG
>JANYCL010000396.1 GCA_025360355.1 Sphingobacteriaceae bacterium | reverse complement strand
GTTTTATTAAAGTGGAATTTGTTTTTGTATTTGCAAACGCAACTTCTAATTTGGAATCTTTGCAATTTCTCTCTTTAAAATCGGAAGTGTGTCCGTAACAACGTAAAGCCAATTCAAGATTGGGAATATTTTTCAAACTGTCTAAAAAATTGCCCATCACTTTTTTTGCGATGTCGATCTTTGGAGTAGGACCGTTCCATCCCGCATACATACTATAAGAATCATCAAAAATAAATAAGATCCTGTTTGTCGGTTGTGCTTGGAGTGATAAAAAAGAAAAATAAAAACTAAGACATAGAACTTTAATATGATTTCTCACAACAAAACTCTTAACTCTTAAATTTAATTTTTTCATTTCTTAATTTGTCATCCTGAGCTTGCCGAAGGGCATAATTCCCTAATAATCTTTTTCAGTTTCTTCGAGTTGTAACAAAGCAATATTTAATTGCTCATCATTTGGAGCTTTGCCGTGCCATTTGTGTGATCCCATCATATAATCAACACCTTGTCCCATTTCAGTATGTAATAAGATCATAACGGGCTTTCCTTTTCCAAGATACGTTTGCGCTTTTTTTATTCCGGCAATTACATCTTCCAGAACATTTCCATTGGCAACTTCAAGAGTTTCCCAGCCAAATGCTTCAAATTTTGCTTTTAAATTTCCGAGAGATAAAATTTTATCTACATCGCCGTCAATTTGTCTTCCATTATAATCTATCGCAGCAATATAATTATCAACTTTGTTTGCGGCTGCATATAAAGTTGCTTCCCAAATTTGTCCTTCTTGTAATTCACCATCGCCATGTAAACTGTAAATAATTCCGTTATCGTTATTTAATTTTTTAGCTAAAGCTGCACCAATCGCAACACTCATTCCTTGTCCTAACGAACCACTTGCAACACGAACTCCCGGTAATTTTTCGTGAGTGGTTGGGTGGCCTTGCAAACGTGTATTTAATTTTCTGAAAGTTTTTAATTCTTCAACAGGAAAATATCCGCTTCGTGCCAACACACTATAAAAAACCGGAGAAATATGACCGTTACTTAGGAAAAAAAGATCTTCTCCCTTACCATCCATAGTGAAAGCTTTTGGATCATGTTTCATGATCTCCCCGTAAAGCGCGACAAAATATTCAACACAACCGAGAGAACCGCCGGGGTGACCGGAGTTAACAGCATGTACCATACGTACAATGTCTCTTCTTACCTGTGAACAAAGTTTTTTTAGTTGGGAAATATCAGCCATATTGAGGGATTTGGGGCAAAAATACCATTTGAAATCAGCCATTTAAATTAATGTTGAAAATATACTCTCTATGTTTAAAACTATGTTTATTCAAGATATTAACATAATATTGACGAAAGCCCTCGTGTTTGTTATATTTGCAAACTTAAATAGCGAGTTGGTGAATTGGCGAATTGCAAGTTTTGTGATCATATTTAACTCACCATTTCACAAAATCACAACTCAGTAATTATATTATATGGCCTTAAAGTGCGGAATCGTTGGGTTGCCAAATGTCGGGAAATCAACCCTTTTTAATTGTTTGAGTAATGCTAAAGCCCAAGCGGCTAATTTTCCTTTTTGTACAATTGACCCCAATGTTGGGACCATAACCGTACCCGATGAAAGGTTAACAAAGCTCTCGGATCTGGTAAAACCTCAAAATATAATACCTACTACGGTTGAAATTGTTGATATCGCAGGTTTGGTGAAGGGTGCGAGTAAAGGCGAAGGACTTGGAAATAAGTTTTTAGGAAATATCCGTGAGTGTAATGCTATTTTGCACGTGGTGCGTTGTTTTGATGATCCAAATGTGATACATGTTGATGGTTCTGTGAATCCTGTTCGTGATAAAGAAATTATTGATACTGAATTACAATTAAAAGATCTTGAAAGCGTAGAAACAAAAATTAAAAAATACGAGAAGCTTGCGAAAAGCGGAGCAGATAAAGAAGCAGTTAAAACTTACAACACACTTTTAAAAGTTAAAGAAACATTAGAGTCAGGTAAATCGGCAAGAGCTTGTCAGCTTGAAGAAAACGAATTACCATTTATTGCCGACTTACATTTACTAACTGTAAAACCCGTAATGTACGTTTGTAATGTTGATGAAGCTTCTGCAAAAACCGGTAATGCATATGTGGATGCAGTTCGC
>JANYCL010000393.1 GCA_025360355.1 Sphingobacteriaceae bacterium | reverse complement strand
TGATTTTCAAAACAAAGAAAAAAAAGACCGTGCAGATGAATTGATCATTGCCAATGAAGAACTTGTTTTTCAAAGTAAAGAAAAAAAAGACCGTGCAGATGAATTGATCATTGCCAATGAAGAACTTGTTTTTCAAAATAAGGAGAAGAAAAAGAGAGCTGAAGAATTGGTCATTGCTAACTATGCCCGCGGACTGATAGAAGCCAGCCGGGATCCATTATTTACAATTAGTCCGGAAGGAAAAATCACCGATATAAATGAAGCTACTGTAAAAGTGACAGGTGTTTCGCGAGATAAACTAATTGGTTCAGATTTTTTTAATTATTTCACCGAACCGGATAAAGCACGCAAAGGCTACCAGCAAGTTTTTACAAAAGGATTTGTAGCTGATTATCCATTAACCATAAAAGATCGTAAGCTCACCGATGTTCTATTTAACGGGTCAGTTTATAAAGATGACGCCGGACTTGTTTTAGGTGCAGTAGTTGTAGCAAGAGATATTACAGACCAAAAAAGAATTGAAAAAGAATTGACTGAAGCAAAAGTATTGGCAGAGTTGGCAACAGCTATCGCGGAAGAAGCGCAAAGTAAAGCGGAGAGCGCTACCCGTATTGCAGAAGATGCTGTTAAAGCCAAGCAGCAGTTCTTATCTAACATGAGCCATGAGATCCGCACACCAATGAACGCGATCATCGGGTTTACAAAAGTGGTATTGAAAACTGATCTCACCGCAAAGCAAACAGAATATTTAACTGCCATTAAACTAAGCGGCGATGCTTTAATTGTTCTGATCAATGATATTCTGGATCTGGCTAAAGTTGATGCAGGGAAAATGACATTCGAACAAGTGCCATTCAAAATGGCAGTATCAATATCTGCAATGCTTCATTTGTTTGAAACCAAAATACAGGAAAAAAATTTACTCTTAATAAAAGAATACGATATAAACATTCCGGAAGTTCTGATCGGTGACCCGGTGCGTTTACACCAGATCATTTTAAATTTAGTTAGTAACGCCGTAAAATTCACTAGCAAAGGTAAGATTACAGTCAGTGTTAGTTTATTTCAAGAGGATGAAGATCAGGCTATCATTGAATTCGCCATATCAGATACAGGGATCGGAATTCCAGAAAATAAAATACAGAGTGTGTTCGAAAATTTTCACCAGGCTACAAGTGATACTTCCAGACTTTATGGCGGTACAGGTTTAGGACTTGCCATTGTAAAACAATTAGTGGAACCCCAGGGCGGAACGATCATCGTTACAAGTAAAGTTGGCGAAGGCTCTACTTTTAGTTTTACGCTTCCCTTTAAAAAGACAACAGCGGAAGCAGCTTTAGAAACAGCATTTGTTGCATTAGATCCGGTAATTAAAAATCTTAAGGTTTTAGTTGTTGAAGATATTCCTCTCAACCAATTATTAATGCAAACACTATTAGACGATTTTGGCTTTGAATACGAATTAGCTTCCAATGGACTGATCGCAATTGAGAAATTAAAGAACAAAACCTTTGATATTGTATTAATGGATCTTCAAATGCCCGAATTAAATGGTTTTGAAGCCACAGAATACATCCGTAAAACATTGAATTTAAAAATTCCGATCATTGCATTAACGGCTGATGTAACTACTGTTGATCTCGCCAAGTGCAAATCCGTTGGCATGAATGATTACCTTGCCAAACCGGTTGATGAAAGATTGTTGTACAGCAAAATAGTTGGTTTTGTAAAAAAACCAATAACCATTCAGGAAACTCCTGTTGTCAAAATATTAGAAGCAATAACATCAAGATGTGTTGATCTTAGTTTTTTAAATCGCAGAACAAAATCCGATCCTAAATTAATGATGCAAATGATCTCCCTTTATCTTGCGCAAACGCCGCCCTTAATAAGTACCATGAGAAAAAGCTACGATGATAAAGATTGGAAAACCTTACATAAGGCAGTGCATAAGATCATTCCTTCATTCTCTATAATGGGAATGAGTGCAGATTTTGAAAATACAGCTAAAAGATTACAGGAATTTACAGCCGATCAACAACAAACAGATGAGATCTCCGGCATGATTCTGAAACTTGAAACAGTTTGTACACAAGCCTGCAAAGAATTAGAAGAAGAGTTTAACGCAATTAAAAATAAGCAATAATGTCAACTGAAAATAAAATAAAAGTATTCCTGGTAGATGATGATTCCGTTTTTTTAAAATCATTAGAAATTGAATTTATGGAAAGCGCCGATTTTGCAATTGAAACCTATGCAACAGGAGAACTTTGTATAGAAAATTTATCAAACGGTCCGGATGTTATAATATTAGATTATCATTTGGATGGCATTATTGAAGGAGCCATGAACGGCATGGAAACTTTGAAGAAAATAAAAGCTTTTCACCCGGATATTCCGGTTATCATGTTATCCTCTCAGGATAAAATTGAGATCGCCATCGATTGCATGCACTGTAAAGCATCCGACTACGTAATAAAAAGCGAAACTGCTTTTGTCCGCCTTCAAAAGATAATTACCAACATTTTCAGCACTAAAAAAATGCAAAAGGAATTGAACTGGTATATGAACAGAGCGTAATCTATTTCTAAAATTACGAACCGTATTAAATTACTCTTATTCTTAAGCACAAGCTTACTTCAAGGCAATGTGTGAATTCTGTAAGCCTTATAATTAGTTATGTAATATTTCTCACTACTGATCGTCACATCTTTACTGAATGAAAATTTTTAGCCAATTACAAATGGAAAAGGCAGTTCTGTTTGTTTCCATATTCCTAATTCAAATAAACTATTTAAACGCTCAAAGCAGCAGCGAAAATTTTGATCGCGCCGAAAGTATTTTTTCAAAGATATACCTTAACATTGAAGACCAGTCGGGAGCTCATTCTAAAAGAG
>JANYCL010000351.1 GCA_025360355.1 Sphingobacteriaceae bacterium | reverse complement strand
CAAATTTCAAATTTACCGTGCGCAGCTTCTACATCAACAATGGCAATTATTGTAAATCAAGTTCCTACAGTTGCGAATGCAGGTCCTAATCAAACACTTTGCATTTATTCTCCAACAACATCCATTACAGGATTAGGTTTAGGAACAAATGTTTTCGCCTGGACAATTTCAAATTTACCTTGCGCTAATTCAACATCAACAATGGCAATTGAAGTTGAGGATGTTCCGACTATTGCAAATGCAGGCGTTAGTCAAACCATTTGCATTTCTTCGCCAAACACTTTCATGACTGCTAATACCGCTACTGTGGGTACAGGAATTTGGACTTTAGTTTCAGGAAGCGGTACAATTACAACTCCTAATAATCCTGCCACAACAATTACAAGTTTAGGTTTAGGAACAAATGTTTTTGCATGGACAATTTCAAATCCACCTTGCGCTAATTCAACATCAACAATGGCAATTGAAGTTGAAGATGTTCCAACTATCGCAAACGCGGGATCAACTCAAACAATTTGTATTAGTAGTCCTAATACAATTATGACTGCTAATACCGCTACTGTAGGTACAGGAATTTGGACTTTAGTTTCAGGAAGCGGAATAATAACTAATTCACTTTCTCCAACAACTTCAATTACAGGTTTAGGTTTAGGAACCAATATTTTCCAGTGGGAAATTTCAAATTTACCATGTGCTAATTCAACTTCAACAATGGCGATAATAGTTGAAGACATGCCGACTACTTCTATCGCAGGATCAACTCAAACCGTTTGTTTCAATGTTCCGAATGCAACCATGACCGCTAATATTCCTTTAGTTGGTACGGGCGTTTGGACTTTAGTTTCAGGAAGCGGTGCAATTACAACTCCTAACAATCCTGCAACAACAATTACAAGTTTAGGTTTAGGAACAAATGTTTTTGCCTGGACAATTTCAAATCCTCCTTGCGCCAATTCAGTTTCAAATGTTACGATTATGGTTAATCCCGGGCCAACGATTTCGAATTCAGGTCCAAACCAATTAATTTGTATTTCAAGTCCAACTACAACAATGACAGCTAACACACCAATTTCCGGAACAGGTGCTTGGTCATTAGTTTCCGGTTCAGGAATAATTACAAATACAGCAATACCAAATACAACAATTACAGGACTAGCATTAGGAGTGAATGTATTTGCTTGGACAATTTCAGACAATCCTTGTTTTCCATCTATCTCAAATGTTACCATCACTGTAAATGATGTTCCAACTATTGCCAATGCGGGTTCTAATCAAACGCTTTGTATTTCTTCTCCAACAACAACAATGACTGCTAATACCGCTACTGTTGGGACAGGAGCTTGGACCTTAATTTCAGGAAGCGGTACAATTACAAATTCACTTTCTCCAACAACAAGCGTTACAGGATTAGCAATAGGTACAAATATTTTTCGGTGGGAAATTTCAAATTTACCTTGCGCTAATACATCATCAACAATGGCGATCATTGTAAATGATATTCCAACAATTGCCAACGCAGGATCTAATCAAACACTTTGTATTTCTTCTCCAACAACAACAATGACTGCGAACACTGCAACAGTTGGGAATGGTGTATGGACTTTGGTTTCAGGTACAGGTGTTATCTCTAATTCATTATCACCAACGACATCAATTACAGGTCTAGGTTTAGGAACAAATGTTTTTGCTTGGACAATTTCAAATTTACCTTGTGCTAACTCTGCTTCAACAGTTGCAATTCTTGTAAATAACATTCCAACAATAGCGAGTGCAGGTTCTAACCAAACAGTTTGTATTAGCAGTCCGAATGCGATCATGGCCGGTAACACACCAATAATAGGAACCGGAGTTTGGACCTTAGTTTCAGGAGGCGGAGTAATTACAAGTCCAAATTCACCAAATACTACGATTACAAGCATGCCAACAGGCTTGAGTATTTTTGCATGGACAATTTCGAATCCTCCTTGTGTATCTTCAACTTCAACTATTAGCATAAGAGTAAAACGACTTCCTTCCATTTCAAATGCCGGGCCAAATCAAACAATTTGTATTTCTTCTCCAACAGCAACAATGGCTGCTAATACCCCTACTACCGGTATAGGAGTTTGGACATTAATTTCAGGAAGTGGTACTATTACAAATTCTTTGTCATCAACAACTTCAATTACAGGATTAGGATTGGGAACAAATATTTTCCAATGGCAAATTACTAATAATCCTTGTTCGCCTTCCGCTTCAACCATTGCTATTATTGTAAATGATGTTCCAACTCTTGCGAATGCAGGGTCTAATCAAACACTTTGTATTTCTTCTCCAACAACAACAATGGCAGCTAATACAGCAATTGTTGGTACAGGTGTTTGGACTTTAATTTCGGGAAGCGGAACTATTACGAATCCAAATTTACCAAATACAACAATTACCGGATTAGCAATTGGAACCAATGTTTTCCAATGGCAAATTTCAAATTTACCATGCGCTAATTCAACATCAACAATGGCAATCGTTGTAAACAATGTTCCAACAATTGCAAATGCAGGTTCGAGTCAAACACTTTGTATTTCTTTTCCAATAACATCAATGACTGCTAACTCTGTAACGGTTGGTACAGGTGTTTGGACATTAATTTCAGGAAGTGGTACTATTACAAATTCTTTGTCACCAACAACATCGATTACAGGTTTAGCTTTAGGTACAAATGTTTTTGCATGGACCATTTCAAATTTACCATGCGCAGCTTCTACATCTACAATGGCGATCATTGTAAATAATATTCCAACAATTGCTAATGCAGGTTCTAATCAAACACTTTGTATTTCTTCTCCAACAACAACAATGGCAGCTAATTCAACAACAGTTGGAACAGGAGTTTGGACTTTACTTTCGGGAAGCGGGACCATTACAAACCCGAACTTACCAAATACTACAATTACAGGATTAGCAATAGGCACAAATATTTTCCAATGGCAAATTTCAAACCTTCCGTGTACAGCTTCAACTTCAACAATGTCAATCAAAGTGAATAATGTTCCAACAATTGCAAATGCAGGTTCTAATCAAACACTTTGCATTTCTTCACCTACAACAACAATGACTGCGAACACAGCAATAGTTGGCGCAGGTTTATGGACTTTAATTTCCGGTACCGGAGTAATCACGACACCAAATAGTCCTTCTACAACAATTACAGGTTTGGCAATTGGAATAAACATTTTCCAATGGGAAATTTCAAATTTACCATGTGCAAACTCGATATCAACGATGACAATTTTTGTTGATGATGTTCCTACCATTTCTAATGCCGGTGCCCCACAAAACTTATGTTTTTCTAATTTCACTTTAACAGGTAATGCTCCTGTTGTTGGTACGGGCTTATGGACCGTTATTGTAGGCGGCTCCAGCATAGCAACGCCAACCCTAAACAACTCTTCAGTTAGCAGTTTAATTACAGGTACGAACACAATGGTTTGGACCATATCTAACGGTGTGTGTGCAACATCTTCAAGCACTTTAAATTTATATGTCAATCCTTTCCCTACACCTGCAGCGGCCGGAATTGACCAAACAGTTTGTACACCAACTGCAAATTTAAATGGTAATAATCCGGCAATTGGTTTTGGAACTTGGTCAATATTAACCGGCACTTCAGCAGTTACAACTCCAACTATTGGTATGTCAGGAGTTATAAATTTAAGTAATGGAGCAAATACATTTGTTTGGACCACCAGTTATGGAGCTTGCCCTAATAATAGCGATACCGTTATAATATTCAGAGATTCATTACCAACAATTTCTTTAGCCGGAACAAATCAGGTTCTCTGTTCGCCAACAACAACACTCAATGCAAACATGCCGGTTGTGGGAATTGGAACTTGGTCAGTAATAGCAGGAGGTTCTTCAGTCACCACTACAACATTAAACACATCTGGAATTACAACCTTAGCAACCGGAAATAATATTTTTGAATGGTCAATCGCAAATGGTGTTTGCCCTGCTTCAACAAGTACAGTTTCTGTTTTTGTTGATTCTTATCCTACAGTTTCAAATGCAGGACCTGATTTCACAATTTGTGCTTCTTCATCTACGTTAAATGCAAACTTACCTGTTGTGGGTACAGGTGTGTGGACCGTTATAGCAGGAACTTCTTACGCAACGACACCAACATTAAATAATTCCCCGGTATCAAGCTTATCAACAGGAACTAATGCATTAGTTTGGACCATCTCTAACGGAACATGTCCTTCATCGTTAGATACAGTAAATATTCAGGTTGACGATTTTGCATCTTCTGTAAGTGCAGGAACAAATCAGGTATTTTGTTTAACTACAACAACCGCAAACTTGAGCGCAACAATTCCCTCAATAGGAATTACAACTTGGTCGGTTATGACAGGTGGAGGAACTATTACAAGTCCAAATTCAAATACAACTTCAGTTACTGGTTTAACTACGGGAACAAATTCTTTAGTCTGGACTAACACTAACGGTGTGTGCCCTACTACTTCTGATACGGTTGACATTATTTTATTAATGTTCCCAACACCGGCTAACGCCGGACCGGATCAAATAATTTGTCCAACTAACGCAACCCTTGGCGCAAATTTACCGGCGATTGGTTATGGAAACTGGTCAGTTGTTACGGGTGGCGGATCTGTTGATACACCAACATCAAATATTTCGAATGTAAATGGATTATCGACAGGAACTAATTCCTTGGTCTGGACAACAAGTAATGGAGATTGTCCTACAAGTACAGATACAGTATTGATAAATGTTTTACCGCCTGTACAACAAGCTTACGCAGGACATGACACAACTATCTATGTTACGAGCTTCACTGTAAATGGAAACTTACCTACTACGGGAAGCGGCGTTTGGCAATTTGTTGGAGGCAGTTATAACATTGCAAATCCAAATCAAAATTCAACACAACTAACTACTATAGTGCCGGGTGTTAACACAATTAAGTGGACAATTGCAGAAATGTGCGGAACGACAGAAGACGATCTTGTTATAACTTTAATAGTTTTAGAAATTCCAAATGCGATATCACCCAATGGAGATGGCATTAATGATTATTTAGAAATTCCGGTTTCTGATTTTTATTCGAACGTTGAAGTGAAGATCATGAACCGTTGGGGAGGAGTTGTGTTTGAAGACAGAAATTATAAAAACACCTGGAACGGTATTAATCAAGATAACGCTCCGCTCGCAGAGGACACTTATTTCTACATAATTAAACTAGATGAAGAAGTTAAAACCGGTTATATACTGGTAAAAAGATGAGAGTATTAAAATACATATCTGTTTTACTGATACTTTCGGGTAATTTGTTGAGTCAGCATTCATCACTTACTTCTAACTATTTATTTAATTTATTTGCAGTAAATCCAGCTTATGCCGGACAGAAAAAAGCGTTAGACCTAAATATTATTTACCGTAAACAGTGGGCAGGATTTAGCGGCTCGCCGCAAAACATCAGCTTGCTCGGAAGCATGGAGATCAGACCAAAAAATCTTTCAGTTGGTTTGCAATATGATAATGACAGAATTGGATTAACAAATACAAACAGTGTTAGAGTATCATTGGCTTATAGAATTAAAATAAACAGCAGACATACAATTTCATTTGGATTAATGCCTGGTTACAAACGAATTTATTATGACTTCTCTAAAGTAAGACTTACTACAGAAGGTGATAATGTTTACATAGCAAATACGCCCGCGATAAATTTATTTAATTCCGGTGCAGGAGTTTTTTATTACACCAAAAAGATTTATTTCGGGTTGTCATCTCCTGAAATAATTAGAAGCAAAACAAATGGTGCCTTCCACGAATTCAATGCCATTGGAGGTTGTATCATTAAAGTAAAAGAAAACATAACTTTAAAGCCATCTTTCCTGGTGCGTCAAATAAAAAATTCTCCTTTGCAGGTTGACTTGAACATTACGGGTTACTTTAATGATATTTTAGGAGTTGGCTTCGCTTACCGTCATAAAGAAGCGGTTGTGGCTTATTGCGATTTTTCAATAAACAAAAAATTCAAAGTGGGATACGCTTTCGATTATTCTATTGGTCCGTTAAAAAGATTTAATACCGGTACCCACGAAATTATGCTTAATTATTTCTTTGGTAAATTTACGGACGCCCCAACCCCACGCTATTTCTAACAAGGCTTATGCATAGAATCATCCTATTTTGCTTATGCTTTGCAGTAAATGTAAAATGCTTTACACAAACTAATTTTTTGTTTGATGAAACGAAAATTCAGTTAGAGCTTTTGAATATTAATACCGACGAATCTGAATTTGGTCCCTACCTTATAGGGAAAACATTATATTTTGCTTCGTCGCAAGAAAGGAAAATGGGTGTTATTAGTATGGAAGCTTCCACCCAACATCAGATGCTTGATCTTTACACCTCTCAATTATCAGATGACTCCCATGGCGCAAAATCAAAACCATTAAGCGACAACGTCAACACCCCATTGAATCAGGGCGGTTGTTTTTTTGATAAGAATACTTCGAAACTTTATTATTCATCAGACATTGCTTGTGTAGGTTATTCAAAAAAATATAAACTTGCCATTTTTTCGTCGCTACTGCTAAACGATATTTTTCAAAAACCCGTTGCGGAAATAATTTTACCTGATACTTTTTCTGCAGCGCATCCTTGCATCATAAATAAAAAATTATATTTTTCCTCCAATATGCTGGGCCTTGGCGGAAAAGGTAAGACTGATATTTATACAGCAGAGCGGGTTGATACCATTTGGGAAAATTTCAAGAATTGCGAACATTTAAACTCGCCTGAGAATGAATTTTTTCCCTTCGGTGTTTCAGAAAATGAAATTTATTTTTCCAGTAACCGTCCGGGGGGTTTGGGCAAATTGGATCTATATAAATATACTTACATAGAAGGAAACACTTCTTTAATTCAGAATCTTGGCAAACCCATAAATTCAGAGTTCGATGATTTTGCAATTTACGCTGATTCACTACAAGAAACAGGTTATTTCTCTTCGAACAGATACGAAAATCAGGATGACATTTATTTCTACAAACAAACATGGCCAACATTTACAAGTTGTAAAGAAGCAATACCGGAAGATTATTGTTACAATTTAAGCGAAGAGAATACTTTGGATACCGATCGCGCAAAAGGTTATTATTACGAATGGTTATTTGGCGACGGAACAAAACAAAAAGGATTAAGCATAAGACATTGTTTTCCCGGACCAGGTAGCTATTTAATTAATTTAAATATCATTGATTCTCTAACGCAATCTGTTTTTTTGAGTCAGGCCACATTTGATCTAAAAGTGGATTCCATTGTTCAGCTTAAAATAAATTGTTTAGACACTGTACCAACCGGACGGAGTTTTGCCGTGAACGGCTTTGGTACCTACCTTCCGGATAATAGTATTGAAGGTTATTATTTCGAAATTGAAAAATTAAGATTGAGAGGTCCATCACAAAAACATAGTTTCTCAAAAACCGGGTTACACCAGATCTTATTCGGTGTGGTTACCTTAAATAAAAAAACAGGCAAAAAAGAATTATTGTGTACGACCAAAAATATTGTAGTAGTAGAACAAAGTATTTGGGTGGCCATAGAACAGCGCAGGATAAATGAAGAACTCAGCAAATTTGCTTATTTAGCATTTAAGGCTGATACAGCTTCACTCTTAAAATTAATTTCCAGTGGTGATGTTGATTTTTATAATAAGCTTGGTATAAATGGTAAAAAAGCGTACGCATCCATAAAAAACATGCTAGATGCACGCAAAGGAAATGCAGTTGTTGAAGAACACCTTCCTTCTGACGGACATAAATTTAATAACTTACCTGATAAAAGCGCAAGGATCGATACGCTTTTAAGATTACATGAAGGAAGTGATATAACATTTAAAGTTCACTTTGGTACAAGTAAATCCATTAGAGATACTACCTATCTGAACTCAAAAGGAATAATTGGCATTAGCGAAAAATTAATTAATAATGAATACCATTACACTTATGGGAACGAAAGTAAATTGAATAATATTGAACAATATTATCAGCGTTCCATTTTAGCAGGCGTTAAAAATCCGGTTGTTATTGGCTACAAGAATGATCAAATGATCTTTGATCAATCAGCTAGTATTCGTCCGGCTACTTTCCTTGAAAATAAATTCAGGAAGAAAGATACAGTTAATACTTCCGTAGCAGTAAATAACATTAAGGAAACTTCAGATCCAGATGTAACTGAAAAAACTGCTGGGAATAATAATACTTCAAAAAACAAAGAAACTGTTTCTGAAACTCAAAAAAATAATAGCACAGTTGAAAATACGGAATCAGTTTCCGAAACTAAAAATACCGGCTCAAATAACACAACTCCAAAAACAAAATCAGGATCTGAGAATAAAACCGTAAAAAATAATGAAGAAGTAAAAGCTCAAAATAACACAGAGACAAAAACTGAAATAGCTGAAAAACAAAATTCCGAAAAAACAAATACTGAAACAAGATCTCAAAAAAATAAAAGCTCAAAAACTGAAAATCATACTGATGAACAATCTTCAATAGCATCAGAAGAAAAACTTGAAGTAGCGAATGAAAAAGAATTTAACTCGCTCAGTAATTCATTGGCAAAAATGAATTGGTTCTTAGAAAAGTACGGAGATATCGACATGAAAGATCTAGAATTTAAAGTTCAGGTTGGTGCTTTCCGACAACGCAAAAGTTATGACTTTCCGAAACTGTCAGGATTAGGGAAAATTGAAAACGAAGAAATGCCTGATGGCGTTACGCGTATGACCATCGGTGGTTCGTTCTCAAAACTAAGTCAAGCTTTTAATTTTACTAAAAAAATTATCGGCGCAGGACAAGAAGATGCGTTTGTTTCGGTTTATTATAAAGGGAAAAGAGTTTATATTGAAAATTTAGAACGTAAAGGTTTATTGGGAAATAATTCGGATCCATCTTACAAAGTATTTAAAACTGCTGATGTAAGCTCTGAAACGAATAATTCTTCCAACAACACGTTTACAAATAACGAAGTGAGTACTGAATTTGTTGCGCGGACAAACATTCAAAAGAAAACAGAAATGTACGCACAAAAATATGGCAGCATAAGTGCCGACGGTTTAGAATTTAAAGTTCAGATAGCAGTATTTAAATTCCGCAAAGATTTTAATTTCCCGCGCTTGAACCAATTTGGTCGAATTGAAACCGAATCTCTTGGTGATGGTGTGGTTCGGGTAACTATTGGTGGCAGTTTTAAAACTCTTGAAGAAGCATTTGAATTGAACAAAAAAGTGGTAAAATCGGGTCAATCCGATGCATTTGTATCGGTATTTTATAAGGGAAAACGGATTTATATCGAAAATCT
>JANYCL010000348.1 GCA_025360355.1 Sphingobacteriaceae bacterium | reverse complement strand
AACGTTTACAATAATATCGTTAAAGATTATAAAAGCATTCAGGAACAATTAGGAATCAAAGATCCAAAGTTTATTCCGATCAGTGCCTTAAGCGGAGAAAACATTGTTGATCCTTCAGCAAACATGAAATGGTATAAAGGCGAAACACTTTTAACAATGCTTGAAAATGTTGAATTAATAAATGACATTAATTTAACCGATGCGCGTTTTCCTGTGCAATATGTAATTCGTCCGCAAACCGATGACTTACATGATTATCGTGGTTATGCAGGAAAATTAACAAGTGGCATTTTAAAAGTGGGAGATAAAATTTCTGTTTTACCAGCGGGATTGAAAAGCACAATTAAATTAATTGAGAGAGATTTTAAACCTGTTGACGAAGCATTTGCGCCTCAAAGTATAATTATTCATTTAGCAGATGATGTGGATGTTAGTCGCGGCGATGTAATTGTGAAAGAAGAAAACGCGCCAAATGTTACACAAGATATTGAAGTGATATTATGTTGGATGGATTCTAAATCAATGGAAGTTGGTTCTAAATATTTAATTCAGCACAACAATAAACAAATTCGTTGCGCTGTAAAAGGGATAGAATATAAATTGGATGTGAATACACTTGAAAAACAAACAAATATTACTTCAGCACAATTGAATGATGTTTGTAAGGTCACTCTAAAAACGGCCCGGCCAATTGCCGTGGATAGCTATAAAAAACTCCGTTCTAACGGAGGAGCTATTCTTATTGATGAGATAAGTTACGTTACCGTTGGCGCTTGCATAATTCAATAATAAGCTAAAACAACTCTCCCCCTTGTTTAAGGGGGAGTCCCCGCTTTTTGCGGGGGAGGGGGTTGAGTAAATTTTACTATATTTACTAAGTAAAATCCCTACCATGAAAGCAAAAGTTTTAATTGTTTCGTTAATTATTTGTGCGGCTGTTGCTGCATTAGGATATTTTTTCCCAAAAGCATTATGGCTTTATGTTTTAGTAGTGCCAATTATTATTGTTGGAATTGCGGATGTGTTTCAAACATCACAATCTCTAAAACATAATTTCCCAATTGTTGGGCGGATGCGTTGGTGGGCTGAATGGTTGCGACCAAAAGTTTATCAATACTTTGTTGAATCGGATACGGATGGAGCACCATTCAACCGATTAAGCAGAAATGTAATTTATCAGCGTGCAAAAAAAGTTAATGACACCACACCTTTCGGTACTCAATTAAATGTTTACGAAACTGGATACGAGTGGCTGAATCATTCTATTAATCCTTTACATCATGATAAAGTAGATAATAATCCAAGAATTTTAGTTGGCGGACCTGATTGTTTGAAACCGTATTCAGCAAGTATTTTAAATATTTCTGCAATGAGTTATGGTTCCTTAAGTAAAAATGCGATCATGGCTTTAAATGGCGGCGCAAAATTAGATGGCTTCGCGCACAATACAGGAGAAGGCGGATTGAGTCCGTACCATTTATCACCTGGCGGAGATGTAATTTGGCAAATTGGAACAGGTTATTTTGGCTGCCGTAATACAGACGGTACTTTTAATTTTGATGCTTTTGGAGAACGCTCTCAATTGCCAAATGTAAAAATGGTAGAGATAAAATTATCTCAAGGCGCAAAACCGGGACACGGTGGAATTTTACCTGCAGCAAAAGTTACTGACGAGATCGCGAAAATTCGTTTAGTTGAAAAAGGGAAAGATGTTTTATCACCACCTTATCACACAGCATTTGATACACCAATTGGTTTATTGGAATTTGTGAAAAAATTACGTGATCTAAGCGGAGGAAAACCAGTTGGATTTAAATTATGTATCGGACAAAAAAATCAATTCATTGCAATTTGTAAAGCGATGATCAAAACAGGAATCACTCCCGATTTTATTACGGTTGACGGAGGAGAAGGAGGAACAGGCGCAGCACCGTTAGAGTTTAGTAATTCAGTTGGAATGCCGTTGCGCGATGCGTTAGCTTTTGTTTACGATGCGTTGCACGGTTTCGGATTAAAAAAACACATTAAAATTATTGCATCCGGAAAAGTTCACACAGGTTTCGATATCGTAAAAAATATTGCGCTTGGTGCTGATATGTGTAATTGCGCACGCGCGATGATGATTGCCGTTGGTTGTATACAAGCTTTAGAATGTAATACCAATACTTGTCCAACAGGAGTTGCTACACAAAACCCGAAATTATATGCGGGCTTAGATGTAGATAATAAAAAAGTACGCGTTGCAAATTATCATCACGAAACAATAAAAGCTGCCGTTGAACTAATGGCGGCAGCAGGAATTCCTCATCCTGATAAATTACACCGTTCTCATATTTACCGCCGTGTAAGTGCTAATCAAATTCA
>JANYCL010000343.1 GCA_025360355.1 Sphingobacteriaceae bacterium | reverse complement strand
AACGTTTAGCAAAAGCCGAACCCATATTACCGTAACCAATAATGCCGATCGTTTTTTCACATAACTCTACACCTCTATTTTCTGCTCTTTTCCAAATTCCTTTTCTTACCTCATCATCAGCACGTTTTAAATTATTGAATAACATTAGCAACATACCAATAGCATGTTCTGCAACTGCATCGCGGTTACCTTCGGGAGCGCTAACACATTTTATGCCTTTACTTTCTGCATAAGGCACATCAATATTTTCCATGCCTGCTCCTGCTCTGCCAATGCATTTCAAGTTTTTTGCAGCGTCAATAATTTCTTTGGTGATCTTGAATTTGCTTCGTAAAACAAGTCCATCATATTCAGGCAACAACTTAATTAATTCTTGCGGCGACTTATCCCAATACAGATCGCAATGAAATCCCTCAGCCCGCAATGTCTCGTGCAAAACGTTGTGATTAGAGTCCGCTAAAAGAATTTTTACCATCGTTCAAAATTACACATTACTAAATTGAAATGGATTCTAATAACTATTTTTATCAAATAATAGGCACACGGCATGTTTATAAGATAATTCACCGCTATTAACAATGTTCCACGGACCAAAAACAGGGTTATCAACAAAAAGAGACTTAGGTATCAGATATTTAAAAATCACTGTTAATAGTATGTTCTTATCGTGTTCAATCCGCTTTTTTCGTACCTTGAACTAATAATTGCACATTTGCCTCCCTTACTTTTTTTATGGACCAAGACAACCAAAATAAAACCCGAAAACGAATTGTTACAAGCACCGGGATACCGGTAACAGAAATAGGAAAATTACCTCCGCAATCAGTAGAACTTGAAGAAGCCGTATTAGGTGCAATGCTTTTAGAAAAAGACGCGCTTAGTTCTGTCATAGATGTTTTATCACCCGAAAGTTTTTATAAAGAACAGAACGGAAAAGTTTTTGCAGCAATTGTAAATTTATTTAACCGCTCTGAACCTGTAGATATTTTAACAGTAACACAAGAATTAAAACGCAATGGTGAACTTGAATTTGTTGGCGGATCGTATTATGTTTCTGCTCTTACAAATCGTATTGCTTCATCAGCAAACATCGAATTTCACGCACGTATTGTTGCACAAAAATATTTACAGCGAGAACTGATCCGTATCGGTACTGAAACAATTAAAACTGCTTACGAAGACAGCACCGATGTTTTTGAATTATTAGATCACACCACCAAAAATATTTTTGAGATCCTCGATTCAAACGTGCGTAAACAGCACGATAAAATGAGTACGCTCATTGCTAAAGCCATTGCGGAGATCGACGCCGCCGCAAATCAAAAAGATGGTTTACTCGGCGTGCCTTCCGGCTTTACTGCACTTGATCGCATCACCGGCGGTTGGCAAAAATCAGATCTTTTAATTCTTGCTGCCCGTCCAGGTATGGGTAAAACAGCTTTTGTTGTTACCATGGCGAAAAATGCTGCGGTTGAATTTAATAAGCCGGTTGCTATTTTCTCTTTAGAGATGTCATCCATACAATTAGTAAAACGTTTAATATCGAGTGAAACTGAATTATCACAAGACAAGATCTTAAAAGGAAATTTAGAACCATACGAATATCAGCAACTGAACGAACGCATTAAAAAATTAGCTGTTGCACCTTTATTCATTGATGATACACCAGCCCTTACCATTTTTGAATTGCGCGCAAAAGCACGCCGTTTAAAAGAGAATCAAAAAGTTGAGTTGATCATTATCGATTATTTACAATTAATGAGCGGTGGCAACGACGGAAAAGGAAACCGTGAACAAGAGATCAGTCAAATATCACGCGGACTAAAAAGTTTATCAAAAGAATTAGAAATTCCTATCATAGCACTTTCGCAATTAAGTCGTCAGGTTGAAAATCGTCCCGGTGGAAGTAAACGTCCTCAGTTAAGTGATCTCCGTGAATCGGGAGCTATTGAGCAAGATGCGGATATGGTAATGTTCATTTACCGTCCCGAATATTATGGTTTGGAAGTTGACGAAGAGAACAATCCAACAAAAGGAGTTGCTGAAGTTATCATTGCTAAGAACCGTCATGGCGCATTGGAAACTGTTAAGCTCCGCTTCATTGGTCAGTACGCAAAATTTGTTGATCTGGATTATAACGATGATAATATTTACCAGGGCTCTCAAACAGCAAAATCATTAGAACAGAATAACGATTTCCTTAGTAACCCGGGAACAAAAACGATACAATCGAAAAACTGGGATAAAATTGACGAAGGTAACGGCGATATTATAAAAAGGAACGACATAGAAGACATTAATGACGCATTTTAAAAATGGAAAATCTTTATAAAAAATTATTAGATGGCAATAAACGCTTTGCTGAATCAAAAAAATTTGAGGACAAAGAATATTTTAAAAAATTGTCTTACGGACAAACGCCTGATTATTTATGGATAGGCTGTAGCGACAGCCGTGTTCCTGCCAATGAAATTACAAGTACTAAAAGTGGTGAGATATTTGTTCATCGCAATGTTGCCAATTTAGTTGTGCATACTGACATGAATTTATTAAGCGTTCTGGAATTCGCGATCAATAATTTAAAAATAAAACACATAATTGTTTGCGGACATTATGGATGCGGCGGTGTTAAGGCGGCCATGAGTAATGATCTGCATGGCTTTGTTGATAATTGGCTGTGCAACATTAAAGATGTTTACACCAAACACGAAAAAGAACTTTCTGCAATTAAAGAACCGGATAAACGTGAAGACCGTCTCACAGAATTAAATGTGATCGAACAAGTACGCAATGTTGCAAAAACCACGATCGTTCAGCAGGCATGGAAAGTAAGACCATTACACATCCATGGCTGGGTTTACGGAATCAATAGCGGTTTAATTACTGATCTCTGCGTGATTCATGATGATCAGGAAAGCCTTGAAGAGATCTACCGTTTCAAGCTTTAAATTTTATTTTTTTTGCTTTTTTCCCAGCTAAACAGTCAGTTTTTAAATTGGTCATTTTAGCGTATCTTTGTATAAATATTTTACAATGATCTCGCAGATGCAAACAACTACAAAAAGTCAACATTTAATAGACCTTGAAGAGAAACATGGTGCTCACAATTACCATCCGCTTCCTGTTGTTTTAGATCGCGGTGAAGGTGTTTTTGTTTGGGATGTAGAAGGTAAAAAATATTACGATTTTTTGGCAGCTTACAGTGCAGTTAATCAAGGACACAATCACCCAAAGATCACAAAAGCTTTAATTGATCAGGCACAAAAACTATCACTTACCTCGCGTGCTTTTCATAATAATGTATTAGGCGAATACGAAAAATTCATAACAGAACTTTTTGGTTTTGATAAAGTATTACCAATGAACACCGGTGCCGAAGGTGTTGAGACCGCAATGAAATTAGCCCGCCGCTGGGGTTACGAAAAAAAGAAAGTAGCAGAAAATTCAGCAAAGATCATTGTTTGCGAAAATAATTTTCATGGCCGTACCATAAGCATTATTTCAGCAAGCACAGATCCTGATTCTTACGGAAATTTTGGCCCTTTTACTCCCGGTTATGTAAAAATTCCATTTAATAATATTGGTGCTTTAGCCGAAGTTTTAAAAGATAAAAATGTTGTTGGTTTTTTAGTTGAACCTATACAAGGCGAAGCTGGAGTTGTTGTACCGGATGAAGGTTATTTAAAAACAGCCTACGAAATGTGTAAGGCTGCAAATGTTTTATTTATTGCTGACGAGATCCAAACAGGAATTGCGCGCACCGGAAAAATGCTGGCTTGCGATCATGAAAATGTCAGACCCGATATTTTAATTTTAGGAAAAGCATTGAGCGGCGGCATGTATCCAGTTGCTGCTATTTTAGCCGATGACGAAATTATGCTTTGCATACAACCGGGACAACACGGCTCAACTTATGGAGGGAATCCATTAGGTTGTAAAGTGGCGATTGCTGCTTTAAAAGTGGTGTTAGACGAAAAATTATCTGAAAATTCTGAAATTTTAGGTGAGATTTTACGAAAAGAATTAAGAGCAATTAAATCAGACATCGTTACAACCGTTCGCGGAAAAGGCTTATTTAATGCCATTGTTATTAAAGAAAAAAATGGCAAGACCGCCTGGGATGTATGTGTAAAATTGGCCGAAAATGGCCTCTTAGCTAAGCCAACTCATGGTGATATTATTCGTTTTGCGCCCCCTTTAGTAATAACTAAGGAACAAATAATAGATTGCGCACGTATTATAAAGGAAACTATAGAGACTTTTTAGGTCTTTCCGAATGCTAATTGATGTTAAAATTTTAAAAAAAATTGCCTGAAAACTGCTTTTACCCCCCATTTTAATAGTAAATTCGTACCGTGAAAATTAAAAAACATACCCTGCTCTCGGTCCTTTTTTTGTTCATTTTTATGTCCGCGTTTTCATGTGGGGCTTATACTTCTATTAGCAATTCCGTTAAAGAGTTTTCACATTCATCATTCAAAAAAGAATTAAAACAAGACGGCACGACTGCTGCTTCTGAGAATCTTGTTTTTGAAGAGACTGAAAACGACAGCGAGGAATCACTTAATCCTCAATTTGGTTTTCTTACGTCATTATTAAGTTTTGATTTTTTTGGTACAACTTTTAAGAGCGATTTTATCGACCTTCCCTACTCGGAAAAAATCCAAAGTTCAATTTTCCTTTCTATCAGGGCACTAAGAATCTGATTTTTTTTCTTGGTCTTTTAATGGTGAGTCTTTTCACCGTTAAATTCCTGTTGTCACTTTTATGCGATAACATATTTATTACATTTTCATTAAAAAATATTAAGGATCAAAAAAATGCACAATTCAGTTGACATAATTAAAAAAACATTTATCATTTCTATGAAACATTTATATCATTTAAAAAACAAAAATGTTGCAAGGAAAACATTCCTGTTAATGATTTTGTGCATCTCGTTATCCCACACCAGTTGTGAATCGAAAAAAGAAGAAAAGACAGAAGACACTAAATTTTTAGTGACCAGTCCTATTGTAAGAGACACCTCGATTTCTAAGGACTATGTAGCTCAGATCCATTCTATAAGTCATATTGAACTAAGATCTGTTGAAAGAGGTTATTTGCAAAATATTTATGTTGATGAAGGGCAATTAGTAAAAAAAGGACAACTTCTTTTTCAGGTTATGCCGATAGTTTATCAAGCTGAACTTCAGAAATCACAAGCTGAAGCTCAATTTGCAGAGATCGAGTATCAAAACACAAAAAATCTTGCTGATAGCAATATCGTTTCGAAAAACGAACTTGCCTTGTCTAAAGCACATCTTGATAAAGCAAAAGCTGAATTGGCTTTGGCTCAAGCACACTTAAATTTTACGGATATCCATGCCCCTTTCGATGGCATTGTAGGACTCTTTAAGGTTCGATTAGGAAGTCTTATTGATGAAGGAGAATTGCTTACAACGCTTTCTGATAATAGCAAAATGTGGGTTTATTTTAATGTGCCTGAAGCTGAATACTTAGATTATATTACAAAAGTGAAGTCAGACGATCGCTTAAAAGTAAAATTGAGAATGGCAAACAATGAAGAGTTTGAATTTCCGGGTATAGTTGAAACCATTGAATCTGATTTTAATAATGAAACAGGTAATATTGCATTTAGAGCTACATTTCCAAATCCTAATGGAATATTAAGGCACGGCGAAACGGGAAGTATATTAGTACCCGTTTTTTATAAAAATGCTGTCCTTATTCCGCAAAAGGCCACCTTCGATGTTCTTGATAAAAAATTTGTTTATGTATTGAATGAAAAAAATGTACTTAAAGCAATGCGAATTACCGTACTTCAAGAAGTGCCACACTTATATGTAATCACCAACGTCCTTACCGCGAAAGATAAAATTCTTTTGGAAGGTTTAGGAAAAGTGAAAAACGATCAGAAAATAGAAACTGAGTTTGTGCCTTTTGAAAAGGCATTATCTGACTTAATTAATTTACACGCTGAATAAAGCAAGAACCTAATAATATAAGAGATGTTTAATAAGTTTATACAAAGACCGGTACTCGCAATTGCTTTATCCATTGGAATTGTTTTCATGGGACTTTTAGCGATAGGTACAATACCTGTGTCGCAATTTCCTGATATAGCGCCTCCGAGAGTTACCATTTTCATCGAATTTCCGGGGTCTAATGCCGATGTGTTGGTTAAATCTACCTTAACTATTTTGGAACGGGCAATCAATGGTGTTCAGGGAATGCGGTATATTATTTCAGATGCAACCAGTGCCAGCGAAGCAAGTCTTGGTATCATTTTCGAACCCGGCACCGATCCCACTATCGCGGCCGTGCGGGTGAAATCGAGAGTTGACCAGGTTATGACCAATCTCCCTAAGTTGGTGCAACGGGAGGGTGTGATCATAACACCGATACAACCAAGTATGTTGATGTACTTAAATTTATTTAGTACTGATGAAGCTATTGACGAAAAATTTCTATTTAATTATGCAAATACTTTTGTTGTACCTGAACTGCAGCGAATAAATGGAATGGGTAGATCGGAAGCGATCGGTAGCCGTGCTTTTGCTATTCGCATTTGGTTAAACCCTGACAGAATGAGAGCTTACAGTGTCTCAGCACAGGAAGTATTAGATGCTATTGATGAACAAAGTGTATTGGGAAGACCAGGACGAGTTGGATTAAGTTCCGGAAAAGTTGCACAGTCGCAGGAGTATGTGTTCACTTATAAAGGTTGGTATAATAAACCGGAACAGTATAAGGATATTATTATCCGGGCGAATCCTATGGGTGAATTATTGAAACTAAAAGATATTGCTGAAGTTGAGGTAGGAAGCGAATTTGTGGATATATACGCTAACAAAGATGGACATCCTGCCGCCTCTCTGGTATTAAAACAAAGTCCCGGCAGTAATTCCAATAAAGTAATTCAAGATGTAAAAGCAAAACTGGAAAGTTTAAAGAAAAATTTTCCTCCAGGAATGGATTATGAAATTAACTACGACGTTTCAACATTCGTTAATGCTTCCATCGAAAAAGTACTTCATACTCTAGTCGAAGCATTTATATTGGTTGCATTAGTAGTATTTGTTTTTCTTGGCGACTGGCGCTCTACGCTCATTCCTATTATTGCTGTTCCGGTATCGCTTATCGGTGCGTTTATATCAATGCAATACTTTGGACTTAGTATTAACCTTATTACTTTGTTTGCTTTAGTTTTAGCAATAGGTATTGTGGTGGATGATGCCATTGTGGTGGTAGAAGCTGTGCACGTTAAGATGGACGAAGAAAAATTATCACCTTTTCAGGCAGTAAAAAAAGTAATTGGAGAAATTAGTGGCGCTATCA
>JANYCL010000324.1 GCA_025360355.1 Sphingobacteriaceae bacterium | reverse complement strand
CCGGGAAATTGCCCAAAAGGAATTCGAATTTGATTATACCAAGAAAGTTGTATCAGATAGTTTGAAAACAATGGAGCAACGCGTCTCTATCCATGCCGAATTAAAAAGTGAACAGACACGCAGATATTATTTGTATGGCGGATTAATATTGGTAATTATTTTCGCGGGTTTTATGTATAACCGGTACAAAATCTCGCAACGGCAAAAACTGATCATTGAAAAACAAAAATCGGTTGTTGAAGAAAAACAAAAGGAGATCCTGGATTCCATTCAATATGCAAAAAAAATACAGAAAACATTATTGGCGCACGATAGTTTATTGGACGAGGAATTAAAAAATTATTTTGTATTGTATAAGCCAAAAGATATTGTGAGCGGTGATTTTTATTGGGCTACTACAAAGGGAAATAGTTTTTATTTGGCCGTTTGTGATAGTACAGGTCATGGTGTTCCGGGGGCTTTTATGAGTTTACTGAATGCATCTTTGTTGAACGAAGCAATTGTAGAGAAAAATATTTTGCAGCCGGGAAAAATATTTAATTACTTGCGCGAAAAATTAATTAGAAACTTGTCAGCCGAATCGCAAAAAGACGGAATGGACGGGGTTTTAATTTGCATGAACCGTGATAATGGTGAAATTACGTATGCAACCGCTAACAATAAACCCATTTTAATTTCAGAAAATAACAGAACGGAATTGTCGAACGATAAAATGCCGATAGGGATTGGGGAAAGAAAAGAAGATTTTAAAACATATAATTTGAAATATATAAAAGGTGATTGTTTGTATTTATTCACTGATGGTTATGCGGATCAGTTTGGCGGAGAAAAGGGAAAAAAATTCAAGCATAAGCAATTAGAAACTTTACTCTCAGAGATCAATTCGAAACCAAACTCTGAAAAAAGAGAAATCCTAAATGCAGCATTTGAGAAATGGAGAGGTAATCTTGAGCAAGTAGATGATGTTACAATACTCGGTGTAACATTATAACATGGATGTAATTCTGCTATTAGGACCATGTTTATTTTAATTAAATGATTGATATACAGTAGATTATAAGATATCTGCATCGATAATTTCTAAAAAAAATCCCGTACCTTAGGTAATTGCATGCAAGTTACTTTAGAAAATATCGAGACTACAGAAATAGACAAGCTTAATAAAGAAGCTTGGGGAATTAATCGTAAGGATGCATACAAATCAATTGAGCTTAGCACTAAAGCTCTCGAAAAATCAAAACAACTTAATTACAAAAAAGGAATTGCACTTGCTTTAAAAACATTAGGTACTGCTAATATTTGGATCTCGAAAAATGAAGAAGCACTTAAATTTAGTTTTGATGCCATTTCAATTTTTAAAGAAATAAATGATAAAGCTAACGAAGCAGAAACATGTTATTATGTTGGTGCAAGCTTCAAATATTTATCTGATTACGATTCTGCAATAAAATATTACAATGAATGTTATAGTGTAAATAACACAATTGGTAACGAAATTGGAATGGCAGATGGACTTAATGGTTTGGGAACTGTTTATTATTCTATTGAGCAAAATGAAAAAGCACTGGATGTATTGTTGGAAAGTAAAAAACTTTGCATCAAACATAAGGATACGGAAATTTACGCGAAAGTATTAGGTGGTTTAGGCGAAACATATCTCAACTTAAAAAAAAGTGATGAGGCATTAGAATGTTTTAATAAGAGTGCCACGATTTGCTCTGAATCAGGAGACAAACAAGGCTTCGCTTTTGTTTTGGATGGAATCGGCCGCGCTTATGCCGCTACAAAAAAATACGATGAAGCACTTGCAAAGTTTAATGAGAGTTTAAAAATACGTCGTGAATTAGGATTTAAATCCGGCGAAGTAATAACCTTATTTAATATTGGCTGTTTGTTAATTGATAAAAATGATGTTAAAGAAAGTATTAATTATCTCGAACAATCTTATAAACTTTCTGAAAGCATAAATTCAAAAGAAGGAATTTATAAAGCCAGTGAAAAGTTAGCGGAGCTGCATGAAAAAAACGGCGATCTTGCCGAGTGTATCAAGTATTATAAAATATTTCAATCTACACGCGAAGAGGTCCGCAACGAAAAAACAAATCAATTAATTAAAAGTGTTGAACTCCAACACAAAATGCTGCAATCGCAAGCCGAAAAATTAGTGCTTGAAGAAAAAGCAAAAGAGCTGGAAAGTTATTCCGATAACCTGGTTCTAATTGGTACGATCGGTCAGCAAATTATTTCGAGCCATGTTGTTTCTGAAATTGTTGAAACTGTTTACGAGCATGTAAATAAATTAATGGATGCAACCGGTTTTGGTATAGGATTGCATGAAAGAAAAACAAATCACGTTATCTTTCCTTTGTATATAGAAGGAACAGATCGTTTCGAAAATATCGACTATGGTCCGGAAGATTCTGATAAACTCACCAATATTTGCTTCCATCAAAAAAGAGAAGTCATCATTAATGATTACTATAGTGAGATCCAAGATTACGGAATTACTCCGAGTGCGCCTGAACAAGGACAAGATGTAGAATCTATTTTATACTTACCATTAAAATTAAGAGATTCATTTCTTGGTGTTATTACTGTACAAAGCCCTAAACGACACGCGTATTCAAATTATCAAATTAATATTCTGCGGAATCTTGCTTCGTATGCGGCTATTGCATTAGACAATGCACAGTTATATGAAATACAGGAAAAAACAATCTTCGCGAGAACGCGTGAAGTTCTTGTACAAAAAGAGGAAATTGAAAAAGCGTATCACAATAATAAATTGTTGAGTCAGGTTGGTCAGGAAATTACTTCCACATTAAATTTCGAGGAAATTTTTGATAAGCTTAACCTTTATGTAAGTCAGGTAATGGATGCTGCTTTTTTTGGTATCCGTATTTACGACCCGGTTCGGAATGTTGTAGATTATAAATACGGAATTGAGAAAGGAGAAAAATACTCCAACATCGCCAGTATTTCAATGGACGATGATGATAATTATTCTGTCTGGTGCATTAAAAACAAAAAAGAGATCTTCATAAATGATAATCTTCTTGAGTATACCAAATACGTAAGACAGATCCGTGTTGTAAGCGGAGATCTGCCTCATTCACTTATTTTTTATCCGATCATGATCGGTGAAAGGGTATTAGGTGTAGTAACTATTCAAAGTTTCGAAAAGAATGCTTATAAAGAGCATCACCTTGATATTTTAAAATCACTTGCTTCGTATATAGCCATCGCTATGGAAAATGCTTCTCTTTACGAAAACATGGAAGAGAAAGTAAAAGAAAGAACTTTAGAAGTTGTTAAACAAAAAGAAGAGGTAGAAAAATCGTATCAGAACACAAAACTTCTCGGACAAATTGGTAAAGACATTACATCAACGCTTTCGATCAGCGAGATCATCGAAAAAGTATATAAGAATGTAAACGATCTGATGGACGCATCCGTTTTTGCGGTTGCTATACACAGACCGGAATTGAAAAAATTGATTTTCTCCGGAACCATGGAGAAAGGAAAAAAATTGGACGACTTTTCTTACGGACTTGAAGACGATACTCTCGCAGTTGTATCTTTTAATAAAGATGAAGAGATCTTCATTAATGATTATGAAGTAGAACATGTTAAATATATTAAAGCACTCTATAACGCTGCACAAGGTGAAGATACCGAGTCGATGATATTCTTACCGATCCATGGAAAGAACGGAAAGATCGGTGTATTAACGGTTCAGAGTTTTTCTAAGAATGCTTATTCAGAATATCAATTGAATATTTTAAAAAATCTTGCAGTTCATATCGGTATCGCTTTTGATAATGCTTCATTGTACGAGAATATGGAAGAAAGGGTTGTTGAGCGCACGGTTGAAGTAACAAAACAAAAAGAACAACTTGAGAAAAATTTTCAGGACACAAAACTAATTGCACAGATCACAAAAGATATTTCAGCTTCATTGTCAGTTGAAACAATTGTTTCCAAATTATATCAGAATCTTAATACTTTAATGAATTCTGAATCTTTTGGAATAGGTTTGTATAATCCAATTACTAGAAGTTTGCAATTCCCTGGTTTTATTGAGCGGAATGAGAAAATGGATTTTTTCGAATTTTATGTTGATGATAAAGAACGTTACGCAGTATGGTGTTTCGATAATGAAAAAGAAATTATTATTAACGATAATCCGGTTGAATATTCTAAATATCTAAAAGTAAAAAAAGCACCTATTGCCGGAAAATCTCCGGAATCATTAATATACCTTCCATTATTTACTAAAGACAAAAAAATTGGTGTATTAACAATTCAGAGTTTTATTAAGAATGCTTATTCGGAATATCATATTAATATTTTAAGAAATCTTGCACTCTCGATCGCGATTGCCTTAGACAATGCAAGTCTTTATGAAAATCTCGAAGAGAAAGTAAAAGAAAGAACTGAGGAAGTTATTAGTCAGAAAGCGATCATCGAAGAAAAAAATAAAGACATTACCGATAGTATTAAATACGCAAAAAAAATTCAACTGGCTTTGATGCCTGACGCAGATATATTGAACAAAGCATTTGCCGAAAGCTTTGTGTTTTACAAACCAAAAGATATTGTGAGTGGTGATTTTTATTGGATAGAAACTTTTAAAAATGGCGTTACTGTTTTTGCGGCAGCAGATTGTACAGGACACGGTGTGCCCGGTGCTTTCATGTCGTTAATTTGTAATGACCTAATGGGACAAGTCATCAAGGATGAAAATGTAACAAGTCCTGCACAAGTGCTTACCATGTTAGATGAAAAATTACGTGCGATGCTTAACAAAAGTTCCGATCACTCTTCTAATGATGGAATGGATATTGCACTTTGCGCTTATCACCCTAAAAATAAAATGCTGCAATTTGCGGGGGCACATCGTCCGCTATTATTGATCAGGAACGGTGAATTGATAGAGTACAAACCAAGCAAACACTCCATTGGCGGTTACGTTGGAGGTTTCAAAATTTTTGCTGATAACACCATTCAATTACAAAATGGGGACTGTGTTTATGTGTTGACGGATGGTTATTCTGATCAGTTCGGTGGAGAAAGCGGCAAGAAATTTAAATTTAAAAAACTACAAAAATTAATTCAATCAATTGCTCATACTAGCATGAAAGATCAACACGATCTTTTAGAAGAAGCATTTGTTAGTTGGAGAGGCAAGCACGAGCAGGTAGACGACGTATGTGTGATAGGTGTAAGGGTTTAACGAAAGACAAGTGATAGATCGAATTTATTTTTTCATATCTTAGCAGTATAAATGAACCACAATCAAACCATAGCCATTCTTGCTCAGCACATGGCGCAATTATCGAATTAAAAATTCAAAAATTTAAAGATTCAAGGCTTTGAATTTTTAAACAGAATATTAATCATCAAATTTTCGAATTAGAAATCTTTAAATTTTAAAAAAATGGCAAAAGAAGTAAAGAACGTAGAATACGGTTTAGAAAAAATATTTGAAGGTGCCCAGGATTTTCTTCCGTTATTAGGAACAGATTACGTAGAGTTTTATGTGGGTAACGCAAAACAATCTGCACACTATTATAAAACAGCATTTGGTTTTCAAAGTCACGCCTATTCAGGTTTAGAGACCGGTAATCGCGAAAGTGTTTCCTATGTATTGAAACAAGATAAGATCAGATTAATTTTAACTACTGCATTAAATAGCAATTCACCTATTGGAGAACATGTAAAAAAGCATGGTGATGGTGTTAAAGTTATTGCATTGTGGGTAGAGGATGCACGTAAGGCATTTGAAGAAACCACCAAGCGTGGTGCAAAACCTTTTATGCAGCCGACAGTTGTAAAAGACGAGAACGGTGAAGTAGTGCGTTCCGGAATTTACACTTATGGCGAAACAGTTCACATATTTGTTGAACGTAAAAATTATAATGGAATATTTTTACCGGGATTTAAAGAATGGAAAAGCGATTATAATCCGAGTTCGGTTGGTTTAAAATTCATTGATCACATGGTTGGTAATGTTGGTTGGAATCAAATGAACATTACTGTAAAATGGTATGAAGATGTAATGGGTTTCGTTAATTTTTTAAGCTTCGATGATAAACAAATTACCACAGAATACTCAGCTCTTATGAGTAAAGTCATGAGTAATGGCAACGGACGCATTAAATTTCCGATCAACGAACCTGCGAAAGGAAAAAAGAAATCGCAAATAGAAGAGTATATTGATTTTTATGAAGGAGCAGGGGTGCAGCATTTAGCTTTAGCAACAGATGACATCATTAAAACAGTTGCAGAATTAAAAGCACGCGGTGTTGAATTTTTACCACCACCACCACAATCTTATTATGATGAAGTACCAAAACGTTTAGGGGTTCATAAAGATATGATGAAGGAAGATATCAAGGAGCTTCAAAAATTATCTATTTTAGTTGATGCTGATGAAGAAGGATAT
>JANYCL010000259.1 GCA_025360355.1 Sphingobacteriaceae bacterium | reverse complement strand
CTTCAGCTGTTTCGGAATAAGATAATTCTTCCAATAACGCGGTATAGCCAAAAAACTCACCTTCTTTATATAAAGTGGTTATTAATTCTTTTCCGTATTCATGTGATTTAAAAGTCTTCACCTTTCCCTTTACAAGGAAATAAAGATAATTTGGCAGATTGCTTTCACTGAAAATGATCTCTTTCTTTTTAAATATTTTTACTCTTCTTTCTGCGGATAATTTTTTAAGATCATCTAATTTAGTTACTTCATCAAAAAATTTATTTAAGCCATCTACATTTTTTGAAAATTCGGCCTTAAGGATCTCACTTTTTTTAAGACGACCCTCTACTGCTTTTAATAATTCAATATCATCGAATGGTTTACTTATATAATCATCGGCGCCCATCTCCATTCCTTTCCGGAAATCCATTCGTTCGCTTTTGGCTGTTAAAAAAATAAAAGGAATGCTTGCAGTCTCGGAACTCTTGTTTAAGAGATGTATCACCCCGTAACCATCAAGTACAGGCATCATGATATCACATATGATCAGATCAGGTTTTATTTGCTGCGCAATTTCAACACCGGTCTTTCCATTTTCGGCTTGTAAAACTTTATAGTTTGCGAGTTCAAGGATCTCGGCAGTATTTTCCCTTACATCGGGATTATCTTCTATTAAAAGTATGGTCTTCATTATTTGTTTGGTATATTAAGTGTAAAGGTTGTTCCTTTATTTAATTCGCTTGTAAAATTAATTTTCCCTTCCATGCTCTCAAGATATTTTCTTACTATGTTTAAACCTAATCCGGTTCCTTGTATGTTGGTCACATTTTTTGCTCTGAAAAAACGTTCAAATAAATGTTCATGTTCTTCTTTTGGAATTCCAACACCTTCATCAGCTACACTAATTTCAATTTCTTGAGGAGTTATTGAAACGTTAAGTTGAATGCTTTTGTTTTCCGGAGAAAATTTAATGGCGTTAGAAATTAGATTCAATAAGATATTCCTTATCATTTGTTTATCAATGAACGCTGTTGAATTTCCTTTATGAACATAATTTACTTTCTGTCCCGTTTTTAAAATGCCGTTTATTTCGCTGAGGATCTCATTGATCAGGTTCTCAAGATCAACTTCTTCTTTTCTAACAAATACTTTTCCTTCATCGAGTTTCTCGGCTGATAGAAAATCATTCAATATTAATGTCATGTTGGTAACAGCCGATTTTATGCGGTGTACGTGTTTATTGATCTTATCATCACCTTTGTCGTTATATTTACTCACAAGAGAGATCGATGAAAGAATTGTACTTAATGGCGTGCGGAATTCGTGCGATGCCATTGTTACAAATCTTGATTTCATTTCCCCTAATTCTTTTTGTGCTTCGAGCGCTTCACTAAGCTGTTCTTTTGAATTTTCAAGTTCTAAAAGTGCTTCATGTAAAACTTTCGTACGCTCATCAACTTTCTTTTCAAGATCCTGGTTTAATTTTATAATGTTCTCTTGATGTTTTTTGCGTTCTGTAATATCAATGATAAAAGCAATAACATGAGTGTCTTCTTCTTTTTTATAGTAAGACAAACTTATTTCAACGGGAAATTCTGAATTGTCTTTTCTTCTGGCATGCAGATCCATGTTCTTGCCCATTGAACGGGCATGCGGACTTTTATTATAATTTTCCCTATGATGAACGTGCGTATCTTTATAACGCATGGGCACAAGGTCTTCAATTATTTTCCCTATTAATTCACCTTGATCATAACCGAATAAACGTTCGGAACTTGGATTTGCTTTTATTATTTTACCGGTTTTATCAGAAATAATGATCCCTTCTGTTGCATATTCAAATAAGGCATCAAGACTTTGCATTTCTAATGATTTTTGTTGGTCTAAGATACTCATTTTTGCTTGTCTCTAGATCGTTAAGAAATAACAGGTTAAACTTTGTTTTTTTCAAATGATCGTAATATTTAGTATGAGATAAAAGTCAGAATTAAAAAAAAAAGAGAACTGATAAATATCAGTTTTTAGATTGATAGCTATCAGTCAATAAATTTAAAAGAATTAATCTTTACTATAAAATTAACTCAGAGAAATAAGTTTATTGCAAGAAGAAAATGAAAACAATCCAAATAGATCATTGCTCTAATTTATGTTTTTGATCGGGCAACACATTGTGAAGCGTCCAGTCTAAACGCTTCACAAAAGCATGTTTACGAACAGCGCAGGTAGTGATCGGACAAATAGAGCAGGAGGAAGGCAAACAAGGATCGGCATGAATAAAAAATTCAATTTCATGTTCCATATTTTCTTTTACCAATTTCTCTACAGCATCAACTTCTTTGTGACTATCTTCTAACGAATCGTACCAAGGTAAAGTAATATGACAATCAATATGTAAATGCGCTCCGTATTTAAGAATTCTTAAATTGTGGATATCGATCCATTTTTCGTGTCGGTTTTTATTTAGTAGATCTATTAATTGTTGAAGTTTAGAATAATCAGCTTCATCTAATAAATTTGTAATGGACTCTTTAATGAGTTTAGATCCTGTGTAAACAATAAAAAATCCAAACACAATTGTTAGGGCGTAATCGATCCAGTTTAATCCTGTAAAATAAATTATTAGTAAGCCGGCTACTAAACCAATACTTGAAATTGTATCGGAAATTAAATGTTTGCCATCAGCAACCATTACAGTGGAGTGATGGCGTTTCCCGATTTTAATAAGATAAGTCCCCATAATATAATTGACCAGTCCCGTACCAGCCGAAATATAAGCGCCGGCATCGGCATGTTCAATTACGTCTTTATGAAAAAAGGCAACGCCCCCTTTAAATATCATTCCTATTCCGGCAAGTAAGATCATTCCGCCTTCAATACCCGACGATAAAAATTCTATTTTACCATGTCCGTAAGGATGATCTTCATCTTTTGGTCGCGATGCATAATGAATGCTGTATAAAGCAAAACTTCCTGCTAAAACATTTACTATCGATTCTAAAGCATCGGTTAAAATGGCATTAGAGTGGGTGAAAAAATAAGCACTGAATTTTAATATGAGTAAAATTACCCCAATAAATAATGCAAGTCGCATTATTTTGATCTTTTTTTTATTTGCAGCGTGAGTGTTTTGCATAAAATTTTTAGACTTAACTAAAGGATTCTCTCAAATTTCTGAAAAACATAATCATAAACGTTTTTCTCGTCAGCAAAATGTTCTTCTTCCCACATTAATTTAAATTCTATTGAATTTTTATTTTTAGTGTCAGAGTCATGGTGAGTTTGCCGAACCATTATTTCAGGAAAAAAAGTATCAGCTTCAAATTCATGTTTTACTAAAGTGCGATAAATTTCTGTAAGTCCAGGCATTGCTAATTTGTAAATTTCGGCACCTCCAATAATAAATATTTTTTCCTCTTTTACATTTTTCATTACTTCTTCAAACGAAGAATAAACTTCAGCACCCTCAATTTTCAAATTTTTATTTCTTGAAATTATAATGTTTTTTCTTCCCGGTAAAATTTTTCCTATCGATTCAAATGTTTTCCGTCCCATAATGATCGGACAACCCATGGTAGTTGCTTTAAAGAATTTAAGGTCGGCTGGTAAATGACAAAGTAATTTATTGTCTTTGCCAATGGCATTATTCAGATCGGTTACAACTATAGCGCTTAAAATCATTAGACCTCTAAGATAAAAATTTATTTGTAATAAAATTTATTGCTAAGAAGGGTTTCTCTTGTATTCAGATTATAGATCTGGATACTTACTGCATTCCCATTTCCTTCGTTTGCTCCGTTAATATGTGTTATGAACTTAAAACAGTTCTCATTCATGTCTTTTCCTTTAACTTTATTGGCAACAAAAGTAGAATCCTGAAAATAATGTTCGTATTGCAAATTGGGGACTTTTTTAAGAAGGAAAATGCTGTCGTTCTTTGTTTTTGTTAATCTCCCGTTTACCACTTCAATTCTTGCATTGCAACGCAATGGTCCGGTGATTTTTAAATAGAACAGATCATTTTTGTTAGGAGAGATCGTATCCGTTTTTTGTCCGACCTGAAAAAAATAAATAGCGTCTTCTTTTTTTATTTTTATTTTATCCGGAGTTTGGGCTGTGAGGAAGGGAGAAACGAATAAAAATAGTAAAATGACGCGCATGAGAAATAATTTTATTCCTTATCGATCTCTTTTTTTACTTCCTGAATATGTTCTTGAATTTGTTGGGTGATGCCGCCGGTACTTTCTTTTATGTCTTTTTGCAAACCATCTGTTGCATCTTTAAACTCGCGGATACCTTTACCTAATGCTTTTGCAATATTTGGAATGCCTTTGCCTCCAAAAAGTAAAAGAATAACAAACAACACCAGCACAACTTCACCGCCACCAAGATTTAAAAATAATATGTATAAATTGTTAGTCATTTGTCTTTTCCTTTTTGTCTCTTCTGTCCCTTAAGTCTCTTTAGTCTTTCTGTCTCTCTTGTTATTTCTTATAAACTTAAAAAGAACAACAGCCCCTGTAATAAAAATTATGGCAATAAATATAACGATAAAAAAATCGCTGTAATCTAAATTGCTACTGGTTTTTTCCATGTGGTAAAGATAAAAAAATTACTTCCTTTTAGCTGTTAAAATTACTTATAATCCATCACATTGAGCAGTTTAGTGCAAAACTCATACTCTTCTTTAACAGAATTAGAGCAAACTATAATGGTTTTATGAGCTCCGTACCAGCCGACTAATTTAATATACCATTCAATAGCATTGCTATCTAAATTAGAAGCAGGTTCGTCTAACAACAAGAGAGGACAATCAGCCAAAATAGCTAAGGCTAATTTAACGCGTTGTTTCATGCCGCTTGAGTAATTTTTGATATGTTTATTTTGTGCGTGTTGAAGTTCTGTGATCTCAATAATTTCTTTTGCAGTTAAATTATTTAGAAAGGGTTTATAAACTGCGCAATGCTCAATGAGTTCTTGCAAACTATATTCTTCAACAAGATCTAAATAAGGAGTTGCAATGCTTAATTGGTTTTTGAAATTTTCCGGTTCTTCAATTTGTTCGCCGCTTTTAAAAATCACTTTCCCTGCATTCGGTAAAACATAACCCGAAATAACCTGTAATAAAGTTGATTTACCTGAACCATTTCCGCCGAGCAATGCTAGTTTGTCGCCGGGAGCTATATTTAAATTAAGATTTCTGAAGATCCACTCTGTACCGTATTTTTTTCCAATACCTTCGAGTTGGATATGTAAATTGTTTTTGGGGTTCATTTTTCAAACGGTCTCGACTACGCTCGACCTGACA
>JANYCL010000256.1 GCA_025360355.1 Sphingobacteriaceae bacterium | reverse complement strand
AAAGAAAGCTATTAAAAAAGTTGCGAAGAAAAAATCAGCTCCTAAAAAGAAAACAGCTAAAAAAACTGCAAATAAAAAAGTAGTTAAGAAAAAAGTTTCTCCTAAAAAGAAAATTGTGAAGAAACCTACCAAAAAGGCAGGCAAGAAATCAGCTCCTAAGAAAAAGGTGGCTAAGAAGAAAAAGAAATAATTCTTTTTCTAAATAAAGAACTCAAAATTAAGTGGACTCAAACTTTGTTGATTACGTAAAAATTTGTTGCCGCAGCGGTAAAGGCGGCGCAGGATCTGTGCATTTTCACCGCGATATTAATACTGCAATGGGCGGACCTGATGGCGGGAATGGCGGACGAGGCGGAAATGTTATTGTGAGAGGCAATAAACAGTTGTGGACATTGATACATTTAAAATATCGTAAACACGTTATTGCAGAAGAAGGTGAAAAAGGCGGAAGCGCGAATTCATCAGGTAAAGAAGGTAAGGACGAATATTTAGAAGTTCCTCTTGGTACAGTTGCTAAAGATGCTGAGACCGGAGAAATAATGTTTGAAATTACGGAAGATGGTGAAGAAAGAATTTTAGTTCAAGGCGGAAGAGGTGGTTTAGGAAATGAAAATTTTAAAACCGCAACAAAACAATCTCCACGCTATGCGCAGCCCGGCGAAGATGGTAAAGTACAATGGAAAATTTTAGAATTAAAAGTTTTAGCTGATGTTGGTTTAGTTGGATTTCCGAATGCGGGTAAATCAACCTTGCTCTCTGTAGTTTCAGCAGCGAAACCTGAAATTGCGGATTATCCTTTCACAACTTTAGTTCCGAATTTAGGAATTGTAAAATATTACGATTACCAAAGTTTCGTAATGGCCGATATTCCCGGGATCATTGAAGGGGCTCACGAAGGAAAAGGTTTAGGCATCCGTTTTTTACGTCATATTGAACGTAATAGTATTTTATTATTTTTAGTGAGTTGTCAGAGTCCTGATATTTATGAAGAATTTAAAGTGTTGTTGAACGAGGTGGAACAATTCAATCCGGAACTCCTTTATAAAAAACGCATTCTCGGCATTACAAAATGTGATACCATTGATGATGAATTAGAAAAAGATCTGGAAAAAGAATTAAAAAAGAAATTAAAAGGTCATGATAAAATTCCCTACATTTTTTTCTCCTCGGTTAGCGGAGTTAAAATTCAGGAATTAAAAGATCTGTTATGGCAGAATATTAATAGTTGAAGTACGAATTACGAGGTACGATTGACGAATTATTCCTTAATGAATTTCTTATTAAATTCTCCTCTATCGGTTTTTACGCGGATAAAGTAAATTCCGTTTTGAAGATCTGAAACATCCATTGATGAAGCATTGAAATTATTTTTGATATTTTTTCCATTCACATCAAATACTTCCACTTTTTCCATTTCATTTCTGAAATAAATTTTATCGTTGGATGGATTAGGAAATATCAAATTATCATTAAATGATATATCAATTCCATTTATTCCAAGAACCGTACAAAAATTGGGATTAACAGAAAAGGAAGACGGTGAAACTGTAACGCTTGTTGTCCCTAAAGTAAACGAACTTACAGGAACGATCGTTGCCGTATACAAAATAGGGACAGCACTCGCCCCAACTCCGTTGGTTCCCGAAGGTATAGCACTTCCACATGGTAAGATCATTGAAGAATTAAATTTTTGTATGGTAAGAGGGTTGTTTGGAAAAGCATAACCCCAAATATCAAAATAATAATTATTAGCATAAATTGTACGAGGTGAATGTTTAGGGATCTGAGGAGGAAAGGATGAACCAACAGCGTAACCTTTAAGCATAGTAATAAAGAAAGGGTCCCTCACGCCATTAGAATCAATTTTTAATATGGCGCTTGTAAAAGAAGGACATGAGCCCCCGCAGGAAATTGAAGCAAGAACATTACCTTTATTATCTTCCTCCATAGTTTCATTTGTTATATAATAACTCATTCCTGAACTATAAAGAGGAGCAGTCCATTTCACTTGCGCGTTATCAGTTATTTTTACAACAGCATTATAATCTGTTATTGTAGTAGTGACCCTTGCACTCACATAAAAAATACTACTTCTTAATTTTGATCGGAAAAATTTCCAATATGTAGCGGTCGGTCCTGATCCCCAACTTATACCGAAAGATTTATAATTAACAAAATTGTCGGTCACATCAGAGTAACTATGTATCATAAATAAAGTAGCACTTAAAATAGGACCAGTTCCTAAAAGTTTATAAACCCCTGCTGAATCGTTCAAGATAACCAGATCTTGTCCATACGTCAATTTGAAAGTCTTGAATTTTAATGGCAGACCGTTAGTATCGCATTTTAGAATATAAGATGTTGAATTGTTAGGACTAGGTCCAATCCCATTCATATTTCCTGTAATAATCAAATTATTTCCGGCATCAAGATAAATATTCCGGCAATCACCACTTCCTGGATACACAGAACCAGATACCGTTGCCATTAATCCTGAAATTGGTTTTATCCAAGCCAGACTTCCGTTCGGATTGATCTTACCAAAAGAATTAGCAACAACCGGAGAAGTTACAATGCTATTTACAGGGCCGCTTAAAAAATAAACACTTCCCGTCTTCGACAAAAGTAAGTTAGTGAAAGAACGTCCATTATAAATATTTGACCAGATCACATTAAAATTTTTATCAGTCTTTGAAAGACGATCGGCCTGACACATATAAATATTAGTGTCCTTGTCAACGGGATATTCATCGGCGTTAGCAGTTGAGGCATTCAAATAAGAAAAATTCTGACTAAATCCGAAAGAGAAAAATAAAATGAAAATCGAAGAGAAGTAAAATTTTGCCATGGACCTATTTTTCTACAAGTTACAAAAAAATAACGAAGTATCAAATTACATTTTCTACAGCTCCCAACCCTTTGAAATTAAATGGGCTTTCTACCATTTAAAACAATTGTCGACTTTTATTTTAAGCTTTTTTCCAAAAGACAATTTACCGCTCATGTTACGGTTAAACTTTATCCATTTATTTTTTAAATGAAAGGTTTTGTGTTTTGAAGTAGAAACAGATTTACGTGCTGAAAATTTTATTGATGGAAGTTTTATCGTCGGTAAATTAAGATTCAAATTAAATGAACCGCTCCCCAATTGTATTGCCGGGATATTAACAGAAGCTAATTGTTCGATCATACCTTCATTCCCAAAAGCATTTCCGGTATTATTATCCATTTGGTTAATTAAATTTCCCTGTACCTGAATATCTTCATTGATATTATTTACAGGAACATTAAT
>JANYCL010000190.1 GCA_025360355.1 Sphingobacteriaceae bacterium | reverse complement strand
CGACAATAACATTTTCTTAAGTTCCTGAACCGGTTTCACAATGGAACGCGCTGTGAAGAACGCAACAAAAATCCCACCTAACACCAGTGTGATCCCAATTAATTTCACAAAACGTTCAAGAAAATCGAATGAAGAGAACATTTGTTCCTTCAACAACCTTGATGTTTGCGTTTTTTCATCAATTAATTTGTCGAGGTGTGCATAAAGTGATTTTAAATTTTCTTCTGCGTTAGCCAAGGCATCTGCAGCAGGGAAAATAATAGATACATCTTCGTAAGATTCTAATGAATTCAGCGGTGTCATGATATCCTGCTGATAGGTCATGAACAATTCTTCTGTTTTTCCTTTGATCTGACTCAGTGCTTTTAGTTCGTCGTTACTGGTCCAGCTTTTCGATAATTCTGTTAATACATTCTTCTGTTTTTTGTAATCAGTTTGGATCAGTTCCAATAATTCCTGACGACCACTCTCGTTTACGTTTTTGCTATAATACCATTTGGAAATTAAGGTTTGAGAACGCTGTAATAAAAAACGATATTCTTTTAAGGCTGCAATACTTGGCGCCACTTGCTCTACCAGGTCTTCGGTTTTCTTCTTACTTTCTGTTACAGTAGATAAGGTTAAAACGAATGCAACAACTGTCAGCCCTATTAAGGTGCTGAAACCTGTTCCAATTCTTCTTCCAATGGTAAATCTGAATGCCATTACGTTCTAATTTCCTTTTTTAGCGTCTTCTAATTTCTTGTTAAACTCTAATGATTTTTCGGTGTCGTTTAAGGCCTGATAAATTTGTCTTAAACTTTCTAATGCTTTAAGGTTTTTAGGATCGAGTTGATTAACCTTACTCATGAACGGTAATGATTGTTTAAATAATTTTGTTGAGTTGTCTTGAATGACTTCAAGCTTGTCGAGAGGAGTATCAATATCCATCGAGTTGATCAAATTAACTCCTTGGTTGTAGTAAATGATACCGAGATTAAATGTTGCGCTTACGTTTTTAGGATCCAGATCTAAAACTTTCATTAAAGCGATCTTACCAATTTCGCCATATTCAGCTTTTGTGTTATTGTTGTTAAAGAGATCTGCATAAAACGAACCAACTGCTGAGTAATATTCAATATCTTTTAATTTAAAGACGAAGCCCGTATCAACTAAAAGATAAAACTCTTTATGTTTTTTATAAGCTAAACTGCTTCTGTCGTAATTAATTGAATCGTATAAATAACGGATACACATGTTATAATAAACTTCAGCGTGTTTTTTCAAAATTCCTTTGTTACCTTCAATTACAGCAGGCTCAGGTTTTAAATTATTTGAAATGCGGATCGAATTCAACGAAGTATCCCGCGCAGCTGAGCTGATATTAAATTTATCTTTCTTAGCGATCTCGTAATATACAAAAGCACGATAATACCAAGCTTGTGCATCAGCACGTACTTCGGCCGACATGAATGCGGAATCAACTGCACTCTTAGCGCAATTAATATCCTTCGCTTTAATGCAATTCATGACGCGTTCCAATTTCTCTACTTGAGAAAACGAAACCGCACTAAGCATTAAGCTTAACAGGATGAGTAAATATTTCACTTTCGTTGTATTCATTTTTAGTCGACCGCAATTGCTAAAGCCTTAAAATCTTCGCTGGTTTTAAGTCCCGCCTTTACAGCGCTGTTTTTACTATATTCAAATTTTTGTTTGTTTTCAATGATCACAAAATTTATCGCTGCACCACCTTTTGCAGCACCTGCATTTTCAGCAATAATTAATGCGCCTTTCCCTTTTAATTTTGAGGAAGCATCCGATAAAGATTTACTCACATCCGGTAACAAGAACAACATGTGTGGTTTTGATTTACCATCGAAGTCAGGCGTATTCACGATCTCCATTTTTTGAGATCCCACCGTTTTACTCTCTGCCATCTTAGTGAGTTCTTTCATGAGCGCTTCATTTTTCCCAACAACTTGAATAATGAAATTGCCGGTTTTTTTAGCACTCGGCCACTCAAAATAACGGGTGAAGTTGTACAAGAATACAGCCTTAATTTTAGCGTTGGTGTCAAAAGTTTGGACAAAGCCAAAACTGCTGGTTATGACAACGAAAACGACTAAATATTTTAATAAACGGGCCAAGTATGGTTCAGGCAGCAATTTTCGAGCCACCATAACCCACAAATATAGCATTTGCCAGTGGCGAATCCAATTTAATAATTATTAACCCTCTATTATGTTAATTTCCTCATAAATTGTCTAATTTTAGTACCGAATGCTGTACAACGCGGAATATAACAAGCTAAGTGATAATGAGCTTATTAGCCATTATGCCGAGGGCGGTGATTCCGTGTTTTTGGGCATACTTTTTAAGCGTTATTCCCACCTTGTTTTAGGTCTTTGTATTAAGTACCTCAAAAATGAAGATGATGCCCAGGATATTGTGATGCAGATCTTCGAAAAACTGAGTTCCGACCTCAAAAAACACAAGATAGAATTCTTTAAAAGCTGGCTTTATACTTACTCTAAGAACATGTGCCTAATGGAGCTGAGAAAGAAGTCGGTACAGTTAAAAAAAGACATAGAGTTTAAAGATAGTAATGTTGTTTTTATGGATTCGGGACAAGATCATCATCTCAATACTAAACACGACGAAAAAGAAAATACTATTTTGCAATTGGAAAGTGCTTTAAGCAGCCTGAGTAAAGAGCAAAAACAATGTGTGATACTGTTTTATTATAAGAACAAATCATACAACGAAATTACGGATATAACAGGGTACGATACGAATGCTGTGAAGAGTTATATCCAAAATGGAAAACGGAACTTGAAATTAAAAATTGAGGAACTACAAAATGGCCAAAGGGCTTAATAAACATACCCCGGATAGCGAAGAGCTATTGAAACGATTGAACGCAAAAGATTCAAGCGGACTGGATGACTTTGAAAAAGAAGCACTGGAAGGTTTTGATAGTTTGGATAATATTGAAGAAGCAACGCGTTTGACAAATTCTCTCAATCAAAAAATTGATCAGAAATATTTTCAGAAAGAAAATAAAAAGAGAGGATTTTATTATTTGAGTCTGGCTGCAGGATTAGTTCTTGTTGTTGGATTAAGTGTTTTCCTTTTTAATTACTTAGGAAGTTCAAATAAAGAATTAGCGTTAAGTAATACTGTTACAACTGAACAATCAGTAAACGAAGTTGCAAAACCAACTGATCTTTCTCCTCCTCCACCGCCAACTGAAGAACCAAAAGCGGAAGCTAAAGAAGAAGAAAAATTAAGTCAGGGCGGAAAGGGTAATGACATTGTTGTGAATGATGGATCTGATAAAAAAGTTACAACAGGAACAAAAGATAATTGGAATTCGGATAGCCGCGCAAAATCTCAACCTGATGCTGATGATGGGTTAACATCGCGAATGGTTTTAAAAGAAAAGAAACCAGAGACTGTTAATGAACCTGCAAAATTTGCTGAAGGAAAAGGCGGAGATGATTTCAAACAATTAGAAGATAAATCGAAATTACAGCAAGGTCCGGGAACTGTTAATGCTTCGCCTTCGGTTGTTGTTGCTGATCAAAAAAATAAAGCAAAAGATGAAGAAGCAGAAATGGACGCAAATGAAAAAACTGTTTCAACAAAAAGTGCAAATGCTCCTGCAAACAGTAATAGTTTAGCGGGTAGTACCAGAAAAGAATCGAAAAAAGCTTCTCCTAAAAAAGAAAGTCTTGAAGATCAAAAGAGCAGCGGCGAAAGCGTTGCGACGGATGATGTAACAACTGTTAATGCTCCGACAACAGTGAACAATAATCAAAATGTAACAGGCGGCGTAGCTCAACCAAAACGTGATGAAAGCGGTTATGTACACACTACAGAATACAACAGTAATGTTTATTCTAAACCTCAGGATTATATTAAAACTGAGATCAGCAAAAGCGAAATGCTGAAAACAAATGTAAAAGCATTTAAAGCTGAGCTGACCATTGATGATAACGGAAAAGTGAAAGAAGTGAAATTCTTAACTGTATTCGCACCAACATGTACCGCTTGCGAGAAAGAAGTGCGCAAGATCCTTTTAAACATGCCGGGCTGGAAAGCAACACCAAGTAAAAAAGCTGTTAAGGAAACAGTGAGTTATATGGATCAGTAGCCGCAGACAATTCGGATTTTTCAACACAGAGTTACAGAGATACAGAGATCACGGAGAAAACTCTGTGTAACTCATAAAGCTCTGTGTGCACTGTGTTAAACTTATGATTTGTTTCTCGCAAAGGCGCAGAGATTTATTGTGAGTAGATTTTAAAATCTTTTATCATCACGCTTACAATACCAATTAGGACCACAGTCAGGTATTACACATCCCCCTTGATAGAACTCTGGACCTTTTCTTTTTTTTCGTTTACTTGTAACTACAATAAGACCGTAAACTATGGGAATAACTAAATCCGTTTTTTTACAAATCGGGCAAGTTTTAATGTCCCAATTATAACTGCAGTTGAATGGAGTCTTGAAATTAAAATGTAACTTCTCATTATTTGCAATATTTATTTTTAAAATAGTGTCAGAACAACCTAAACAGGTTACTTTTAAAACATGTTCGCCAATCGAAACGCTATCTATTAAAAAATCACCGTTTATATTTGTAAAACTTGACTTTTTAACATCCTCAATAAGAACTACAGCATAAGGGCGAGGGGATTTATCTTTTTTATCATAAACATTTCCAATAAGAGTTCCATATTGAGCAAATGAACACTTCACTAGTGTTAAGAATATTAATAAAACTCTCATCATATATTCTAAACCATTAAATAATAAATTTTACTTATAAATCTCCCTCTTCGCGGCAAGCAAAGTATTTTTCAAGAGAGAAGCGATGGTCATTGGTCCTACACCGCCGGGAACGGGAGTTATGAAAGAACATTTTGGTGCGCAATTATCAAAATCAACATCACCAACTAATTTATAACCCTTCGGTAAACTTGCATCATCAACACGGTTAATGCCTACATCAATTATTACACATCCTTGTTTTACCATATCAGCAGTCACAAAATTTGGTTTACCAATGGCAGCGATGATGATATCTGCATTTAAACAATGTGCTTTCAGATCTTTTGTACGGCTATGACAAAGTGTTACTGTGCAATTTGCGAATTTATTATTCTTCGCCATTAAAATACTCATAGGCGAACCAACAATATGACTTCTTCCAATAACAACACAATTTTTACCAGATGTTTCAATGTTGTAACGCTCTAATAATTGTGTAATGCCATAAGGTGTTGCACTGATGTAAGTGGGAAGATCTAAAACCAATCGTCCCACATTTATCGGATGAAAACCATCCACATCTTTGCTTGGCTTAACCGCTTCAATAATTTTATGCTCTGAAATATGTTTTGGTAATGGTAATTGAACAATATAACCGTCTATATCTTTATCGTTATTTAATTCATCAAGCTTATTTAATAATTCCTGTTCTGAAATTGTGGAAGGAAATTTTACGAGTGTAGATTTGAATCCGACTTTCTCACAAGTCTTAACTTTTGAACCAACATAAGCTTGCGATGCAGGGTCTTCTCCAACTAAAACAGCAGCTAAATGCGGGATTTTTCCTCCCTTAGCAGTAAATGCTTTTACTTCTGCAGCAATTTCTTCCTGCATTTGTAATGATATTTTTTTTCCGTCTATTATTTCGTAACTCATTCTTCTTTTTTTGTTTCTCGCAAAGACGCTAAGATGCAAAGCAAAACCAACTATTGCCTATTCCCTATTAACTAATCGCTACTGACCAGGCATTTTCGGCATATTGCGCATCATTTTTGCCATTGCATTCTTATCATTCATCATGCGCATCATTTTGCGTGTGTCTTCAAATTGTTTCAATAATTTATTTACTTCTGTTAAATTTAATCCGCTGCCTTTTGCAATGCGTTGTCTGCGACTGCCATTAATTGTTTCCGGTTTATTTCTTTCAGTTGGCGTCATTGCGTAAATGATCGCTTCAATATGTTTGAAGGCATCATCTTTTATATCTGCATCTTTAATTGCTTTACCAACACCGGGAATCATTCCAACAAGGTCTTTGATATTCCCCATTTTTTTAATTTGCTGCAGCTGACTTAAAAAATCA